>VBCQ01000207.1:0-24639 GCA_005882155.1 Betaproteobacteria bacterium | reverse complement strand
TACCAGCGCACGAGGTCGGGCGAGATCGGCGCCGCGCCGGTGAACAAAGCGCGCGCACGGTGAATGCCGATCACCTTGCGGACGTTGTCGAGCGCGAGCCAGCGCGCGAGCCGGAACTGCAGCTTCAGCGACACGCCGACCGGCTTGCCGGCCAGCGTGAGTTCGGCGATGCGCTCGCCGACGTAGAGCGCCCAGTTGTAGACCTTGCGTTGCAGCAGGCTCGCTTCGCGCAACGAGATTGCAACGCCCGAGTAGAACTTCTCCCACACCCGCGGCACGGCACTGAGCACGGTCGGTGAGATCTCGCGCACGTTCTCCGGCACGGTCTCGGGGTTCTCGACGAAGTTCAGCTTCGCGCCGGTGTAGATGCCGAAATACTCGCCGCCGATGCGCTCGGCGATGTGGCACAGCGGCAGAAAGCACATGCGCTCGTCGCTCTCGGTCTGCGCTGCGATCCGGTTGTAGCCGCGCACTGTGTAGACCAGGCCGCGATGGCTGTGCATCGCGCCCTTGGGCAGGCCGGTGGTGCCCGACGTGTAGACGAGGATCGCGAGGTCGTCCGGCTGGCACGCATCGATGCGCAAGCGCAATGCGCCGGCATGCTCCGCCGCGTGCGCACGCCCCAGCTCGCGCAGTGCGGCCAGGCTCATCACGCGCGGGTCGTCGAGATTGCGCAAGCCCTCCATGTCGAACACGATCACCTTGTGCAGATCGGGCAGGTGGGCGCGCACCGAAAGCACCTTGTCGAGCTGCTCCTCGTCTTCGACGAACAGCAGCCGGGTCTTCGAATCGGCGCACAGGTACATCACCTGGATCGGCGCGTCGGTCGGGTAGATGCCGTTGGACACGCCGCCCGCGCTGAGCACCGCGAGATCGGCGAGCACCCATTCGATCACCGTGTTCGACAGCACCGATGCGCAGTCGTGCGGCTCGAAGCCGAGCGCGATCAGCCCGTGGGCGATCTCGCGCACCGCTTCGGCGGTTTGATTCCACGTCCAGCTGCGCCACAGCCCGAGCTTTTTCTGGCGCATGAAGACCGCATCGCCGCGTCGCGCCACGGCGTTGCGGAACATCGCGGGAATCGTCTCGCCGTCGACGACGATTTCGGTCAAGGGCTGGATGTGGCTCAGGTCCCAGAGCTTGCTCATGTCGGCCTCGTCATCTCCAGGTCTTCTTCTTCTTCCAGCGCCGCTCGCCTCGAACGCCCTCTTCCTTCATGCCGAGATAGAACTCCTTGATGTCGTCCTTCTCGCGCAATCTGGCGCAATCGTCTTCCATCACGATGCGGCCGTTTTCGAGCACGTAGCCGTAGTCGGATGCGTTCAGCGCCATGTTGGCGTTCTGCTCGACGAGCAGGATCGTGGTGCCGCGCTCTCGATTGATCCGCACGACGATCTCGAAGATTTCGCGCGTCAGCTTGGGGCTCAGTCCGAGGCTCGGCTCGTCGAGCAGCATCAGTTGCGGCGCGGCCATCAGCGCACGCGAGATCGCGAGCATCTGCTGCTGGCCGCCCGACAGCAGCCCGGCGTCCTGCGCGGCGCGTTCCCTGAGGATCGGGAAGTAGCCGAACACGGTTTCGACGTCGCGTGCGACACCGTCGCGGTCGTGCCGCGTGTAGGCGCCCATCATCAGGTTGTCGCGCACCGACAGCAGCGGGAACACTTCGCGGCCTTCGGGCACGTGGCTCAAGCCCGATTGCACGATCTCGGCCGGATCACGCGCGGTGATGTCGCGGCCGCGAAATTCGATGCTGCCCTTGCGCGGGTCGATGATGCCGGAGATCGTCTTCAGGATCGTCGTCTTGCCGGCGCCGTTCGAGCCGAGCACGGTTGCGATCTCGCCCTGTCGAACCTTCAGGCTGACGCCGCGGATCGCGCGAATCGGGCCGTACGCGCTCTCGACATTGAGGAGTTGAAGCATGAAGTCGTCGCTCATGCCGCCCTCCGCAGCCCCGACACGTCGTCGACCGACCCCAGATACGCCTCGATCACTCCCGCGTCCGCCTGCACTTCGCGCGGCGTGCCGAGCGCGATCGTCTCGCCCTGGTTCATCGCGAGCACGCGGTCCGACACTTTCGACACGAGGCTCATGTCGTGCTCGACCATCAGCACCGTCACGCCGAGCTCTTGCTGGATGTCGCGGACCCAGAACACCATGTCATCGGTCTCTTCGACGTTGAGCCCCGACGACGGCTCATCCAGCAGCAGCAACTTGGGCTCCGTGCACAGCGCGCGCGCCAGCTCGACGACCTTGCGCACGCCGTAGGGCAGGCCGGCGACAAGCGACTCGCGGTGGTGCTGCAAGTCGAGCAGATCGATGACCTGCTCGACCTTTTCGCGCGCAGCGACTTCGGCGCGGCGTGCCCGCGGCGTGAAGAAGATGTCGCTCCACAAGCCGGTCTCGCGATGCGTGTGGCGGCCGATCAGCAGGTTCTGCAAAACGGTCGCGTGCTCGAACAGCTCGATGTTCTGGAACGTGCGCGCAATGCCGAGCTTGGCCACTTCGTGCGGCGCCAACGCGGACAGCTTGCGCCCTTCGAACTCGATCTCGCCGGTGGTCGGCGTGTAGATGCGGCTGATCAGGTTGAACACCGTCGTCTTGCCCGCTCCGTTCGGCCCGATCAGCGTGAACACCTCGCCGCGCTTCACATCGAAGCTGACGCCATTGACCGCGAGAACGCCGCCGAAGCGAACGCTCAGGTTGCGGGCGGACAGGAGGGCTTCAGTCATCTCAACCGATCCGATCTCTGAAAGGCCTTCTGCCGCTTGAACGTACCGCGCCGATAGAACGGGAAGGTCTGCAGGTAGGTCCGCACCTTGAGCCAGCGGCCGTACAAGCCCAACGGTTCGAACAGCACGAAGGCGATCAGCACCACCCCGTAGACGAGGCCTTGCAGACCAGGCGCCTGCGCGACCACCGTCGGCAAATGATCCTTCGACAAGGCGATGACCTGCGGCGTGCTGATCAGGAAAATCGCGCCGAGAAACGCGCCGTGCACCGAGCCGAGTCCGCCGATCACGACCATCAGCAGCAGGTCGATCGATTGGAGGATGTCGAACTGATCGGGCGAGATGAACTGCAGCTTGTGCGCGTACAGCGCGCCGCCGATGCCGGCAAGCGCGGCCGAGATTGCGAACGACATCGTCTTGTAGCGCGCCAGATGAATGCCCATGCTTTGCGCCGACACCTCGGAGTCGCGTATCGCAACGAACGCGCGGCCGGTCGGCGAGCGCAGCAGGTTGAGGATCAGCAGCGTGGCCACGACGGTGAGTACCAGGCAAAGGAAATAGAACTCCTCGCCGCTGTCGAGCGTCCAGCCGAACATGTTCGGCGACTTGATGTGGATGCCCGCGTTGCCTCCGGTCACGCTCTCCCAGCGTGCGAACACTTCTTCGACGATGAATCCGAACGACAGCGTCGCGATGCCGAGATAGATGCCCTTCACCCGCAGCGCCGGCAGCCCGACCACCATGCCGACCGCCGCCGACAGAGCGCCGGCCACGATGAGCGCCAGCGGAAACGGCATGCCGTAGTTGGTCAGCACCGCTTGCGTGTAGGCGCCGACGCCGAGAAAGGCCGCATGGCCGATCGAGAACAAGCCGGTGAATCCGGCGAGCAACATCAGGCCGAGGCCGACGATCGAGTAGATGAGGATGAAGGTCAGCTGCGCCAGCCAGTATTCGCTGACGATCCATGGCGCGGCGAGCATCGCGATCAGCAAGGCCGAATACCAGAAATGATGGCCGCCGTGCTTGGCGAGACGGATGTCTTGGACGTAGTCGGTCTTGAAGATGAAGCGCATGGCGTCTGCCGTGGTCTAGCCTCGGGCACCTCCCACTCCGTTCGGGCTGAGCTTGTCGAAGCCTTTGCGCCGATCGAGCAGGCACTTCGACAGGCTCAGTGCGAACAGAATCGGGCTGGCGATGGTCATCTCAAACCTTCTTCCTCAGCGTCTCGCCGAACAATCCATTGGGCTTGATCACCAGCATCACGAGCACGACGATGTAGGCCGCCGTGTCCTTGAATCCATCGGGCAGATAAAAGCCCGACAGCGACTCGACGATGCCGATCACCAGGCCGCCGACGATCGCGCCGGGCAGGCTGCCGAAGCCGCCGACCACTGCGGCAGGAAACGCCTTCAAGCCGATGAAGCCCACGTTCGCGTGGACGAAGGTGATCGGCGCGAGCAGCAGGCCGGCGATCGCAGCGACGGCCGCGGCGAGCCCCCACACCAGGCCGTTCAGGCGCTTGACCGGAATGCCCATGTAGTACGCGGCGAGCTGGTTTTGCGACGAGGCCTGCATCGCGATGCCGAGCTTGCTGTAGCGGAACATCGCGAACAGCAGCAGGCTCAATGCCGCGGTGCTCGCGATGACCACCATCTGCTCGACGTTGAGCACCAGCGCGCCGGCGCTCCACGCCTGGTCCTTGTACGGTACCGGCAAGATGTGAGTTTCGGTGCCGATGTTCGGCACCATCGTGATGAGACCGCGCGCAACGTAACCGATGCCGATCGTCAGCATCACGATCGAGAACGCGGGCTGTCCGAGGATGGGGCGGATGACGACGCGCTCGAGCGATACGCCGAACAACGCCATCGCGACGATCGAGCACGGCACCGCGAGCCAGAACGGGAAGCCGATGAAGGTCATGCAAGCGAGGCCGGCGAATGCGCCGAGCATCATCAACTCGCCTTGCGCGAAGCTCACCGTTTCGGTGGCCTTGTAAATGAGCACGAAGCCGAGCGCGATGAGCCCGTAGATGCACCCTTGCGCGATCCCGCTGATGACCAGCTGGAGGAACTGCACCCGTGTCTCCTTTGTTGTGTTGTCGATTCTGGACTGCGTGCTCGCGCGATGCGCTCAGGGATGTTCCGGGGTTGCTACACCCCCGTTCATGGGGGGAAATCGCCTCATGGCGAAAGCGCTGCGCATCGGCTCGGGTCTGGGTTTCTACGGCGACTCATGGGAGCCCGTGGTGGCGAGCATCGAGCGCGGCGGCGTGCAGTACATCGCGAGCGACCATCTGGCGGAACTGACGCTCGCGATCCTGCAGAAAGACCGCCAGCGCGACGCGTCGCTCGGCTTCGCGCGCGACGTGGTGCCGATGCTCGTTCGCCTGTGGCCGCTGATGCGTGAGCGCGGCGTGAAGTTCGTCTGCAATGCCGGCGGCCTCAATCCGCTCGGCGCTGCCGCGGCGCTGCGCGGTGCGTTCGCATCGAAGGGCTGGAACGCGAAGATCGCCGTCGTGCAAGGTGACGACGTGCTGACGCTGATGGATGTCGCGAAGGCGACACCGGGCGAGTTCGCGCACTTGTTCGACGGCAGCGATGTCGCCACGGTGCGCGATCGCCTCGTCTTCGCCAACGCCTACCTCGGCGCGCGGCCGATCGTCGATGCGCTCGCGCAGGGCGCCGACATCGTGCTCACCGGCCGCGTCGCCGATGCGGCGCTGTTCCTCGCGCCGCTGGTGCACGAGCTCGGCTGGAAGCTCGAGGACGCGTCGACCGCCGCCGACTTGAACCGCCTCGCGCAAGGCCTCACCGTCGGCCATTTGCTCGAATGCTCGGGCCAGGGCAGCGGCGGCAACTTCGGCAGCTTGTCGGCATGGCGGGCGATCCCCGACCTCGCGCACATCGGCTATCCCGTCGCCGAGGTGAGCGTTGACGGCAGCGCGATCATCACGAAGGCACCCGGCACCGGCGGCCGCGTCAACTTCGACACCGTGCGCCAGCAACTGCTCTACGAAGTGCACGACCCGCACGCCTACCTGTCGCCCGACGTCGTGCTCGACATGTCAACGCTCACGCTCACCGACCTCGGCGACGATCGCGTTCGCGTCGACGGTGCCACCGGCCGCATGCGACCCGATCGCTTGAAAGTGGTCGCGGGGTTTCACGACGGCCACAAGGCCGAGGTCACGTGGGGCTTCAGCTGGCCCGACGCGATGGCCAAGGCGCAAGCCGCGGTCGCGATGGTGAAGACGCAGCTCGCCGAGCGCGGCGTGCAGCATGACGAGCTGTTCGTCGAGTACCCGGGGCTGAACTCGGCGCATGGCCCGTTGGCACCAACGTCACCGAACGAAGACGAGCTCAATGAGGTCTGGGTTCGCATGGTGCTGCGAACCGCGAGCAAGAGCGCGGCCGATGGCTTCGGCCGACTCTTTCCATGGATGGGCTTGAGCGGCCCGGCCTACACCTGCGGAGGGGACGCGGGCCGGCTTGGGAGCGGCCCGGCGCTCGGCCCACAACCCCTCGTCCGACGAGTACGTCGGCCGGTCCCCCGAGGGGACGCGGGCCGGCTTGGGAGCGGCCCGGCGCTCGGCCCACAACCCCTCGTCCGACGAGTACGTCGGCCGGTCCCCCGAGGGGACGCGGGCCGGCTTGGGAGCGGCCCGGCGCTCGGCCCGCAGTCCTATGAAGCTGCGTCTCGCCGACATCGCCCATGCGCGCAGCGGCGACAAGGCCGACTGGGTCGACTTTGGCGTCTTCGCGTGGAATGCGGCCGGCTACGCGGTGCTCGCTCGCGAGCTCACCGCCGAGCGCGTGCAGAGCCACTTCGCAATGTGGCTCCCGGGCTCGACAATCTCGGCAAGGCGATGGCCGGCGCGCTGCTGCGCATGCCTATCGAGCTCAGCGACGCCGAGTGGACGCAGTGCCACAGCGAACCACGAATCGGATGGTGGCCGGCCGATGATCACCTGGCTGCGCAGTGAGCACGACGCGCTGCCCGACACCGCGCGGGCGCTGGCGCGGGGCTCCGAAGCGCCCGGCCTGCTCGCGGCCGGCGGCGAGCTCAGCCCGGCGCGATTGACCGAGGCCTATTCGAAAGGCGTCTTCCCCTGGTACAGCGACGGCCAGCCGGTGCTGTGGTGGTCGCCCGACCCGCGCATGGTCTTGCTCGTCGACGAGTTCAAGCTGTCGCGCTCGCTGCGCAAGACGCTCGCGCGCTTCGTGCAGTCGGCCGACTGCGAAGTGCGAATCGACAGCGCGTTCGAGCGCGTCATCACCGCCTGCGCCGCGACGCCGCGCGACGGGCAGGACGGAACCTGGATCGTGCCCGAGATGGTCGACGCCTACATCGAGTGGCACGAGCTCGGCGCGGTGCACAGCTTCGAGACCTGGATCGACGGCGAGCTCGCCGGTGGCCTGTACGGCGTGAGCCTCGGTCGCATGTTCTTCGGCGAATCGATGTTCTCGCACCGCACCGATGCGTCGAAGATCGCATTGGCTGCGCTGGTGTGCTTTTGCCACGCGAATCAAGTGCCGATGATCGACTGCCAGCAGCGCACCGCGCATCTCGCATCGCTCGGTGGGCGCGAGCTGCCGCGCAGCGAGTTCGAGCAGCGCCTGACCCCGCGCTTGAGGGAAGCTGCGATCGACGATTGGACCTATCATCATCGCCATTGGGGGCATCTCATCCGGCTCGAAAATGGGTGACCCCGCCGAAGGACCCGGCCCGTGACCCACCCGAAAGAGCTCCCGCTCGCATCGCTGCAGTTCTACGCCACGGCGCCGTACCCGTGCAGCTACATCGACGGCCGCATGGCGCGCTCGCAGGTCGCTACGCCGAGCCACTTGATTCACGCCGACGCGTACTCGGGCCTGGTTGCCAACGGCTTTCGGCGCAGCGGCATGTTCACCTACCGGCCGTATTGCGACGGTTGCCGCGCCTGCGTGCCGTTGCGCGTTCCGGTGGCGACCTTCGAGCCCACGCGCAGCCAGCGGCGCGCCTGGAAAACGCACGGCAACTTGCAGGCGCGTGTGCTGCGGCTGTGCTTCGTTCCCGAGCACTATCAGCTTTACTTGCGCTACCAGGCAGGCCGCCACAGCGGCGGCGGGATGGACCACGACAGCATCGACCAGTACACCCAGTTCCTGCTGCAAAGCCGCGTCAATTCACGGCTCGTCGAGTTTCGCGAGCCGGCGCCCGAAGGCGGTGGGCTGGGTGCGCTGAAGATGGTGTCGATCCTCGACATCTTGAACGACGGCTTGTCGGCCGTGTATACGTTCTACGAGCCCGAGCCGCGCACGAGCTACGGGACCTACAACGTGCTGTGGCAGATCGAGCAGACCAAGCTGCTGAAGCTGCCCCATGTCTACCTCGGCTACTGGATCGCGCAAAGCGACAAGATGGCCTACAAGTCGCAGTTCCGCCCGCATGAGCGCTTGATCGACGGGCGCTGGGTCGCAGCGCCGGCGATCGAAGACTGAACTCGACGTCAGAGACCGAGACAGGCAACGACGTCGTCGGCGATCGCGAGCGACGCCGTGAGGCCGGGCGACTCGATGCCGAACAGATTCACGAGTCCCGGCACGCCGTGGTCCGCCGGACCCTGCAGCACGAAGTCGCTCGCCGCTTCGCTCGGGCCTCGCAGCTTGGGCCGCACGCCGCTGTACGCCGGCTGCAATGTGCCGTCGCGAAGCGCGGGCCAGTAGCGATGAATCGCAGCGTAGAAACTAGCGGCGCGTGCCGGGTCGACGCGGTAGTCGATCGCGTCGGGGGCCGAGCAAGCGATCCATTCGACATCAGGCCCAAAGCGCGCTTGGCCGGCGAGGTCGAGCGTCAAATGCACGCCGAGACCGGCCTGCTCGGGGACCGGATAGATCAAATGCGTGAACGGCGAGCGGCCCGCCAGCGAGAAGTAGTTGCCCTTGGCGAAATGCGCTTGCGGCACATGCTGGGCTCGCAAGCCTTCGATGCGCGCCGCAACGAACGGTGCCCACAACCCGGCCGCGTTGACGACGACGCGTGCCGCGAGCGCCATCGGCGATTCGCCGCCGACCTGCACGCGATGCGCTGTCGCGCCGCAAGTCACTGACCCCACCGGCGACAGCAAGGCAAGCGCACCGCCGGCGCGCTCGAGATCGCCTTGCAATGCGAGCATCAGAGCGTGGCTGTCGATGATGCCGGTCGACGGCGACAGCAAGGCTTCGTCGGCGACGAGCGCGGGCTCGAGCTCGCGCAGCTGTTCGGTATCGAGCCGCTGCAAGTCGGTCACGCCATTGGTGATCGCTTGGGTTTCGATCTTCGCGAGTTGCGCGCGCTGCGCGTCGCCACTGGCCACCAGCAGCTTGCCGCAGCGACGATGCGCGACGCCATGCGACTCGCAAAACGCGTAGAGCTGCTCGCGTCCGCGAACGCAGAGCAGTGCCTTCTTCGAGCCGCTCGGATAGTAGAGCCCGGCGTGGATCACTTCGCTGTTGCGCGAGCTGGTCGCCGTGCCGATCGCATTCGCTCGCTCGAGCACGATGGTTTCGAGGCCGCGCTGCGCCAGCGCACGTCCCACCGCGAGGCCGACGACGCCGGCACCGATGACGAGCGCATCGACTTCATCCATCACGAGATTTTTCCAACGCCATCAATGAAAAAGGCCCTTGGCTTGACGCCAAAGGCCTTCTCGTCATTTGGTGGGCGGTGAGGGTTTCGAACCCCCGACCCCCGCAGTGTGAATGCGATGCTCTACCCCTGAGCTAACCGCCCAAATGTGCTGTGCGGAAAGCGCTGGATTATGCCACAAGGGTGCGCCAAATCGTCCTTCCGCCGCAGGCCTTGTCGAGCTCGGCGAGGAGCATGTCGTGCGCACTCGCCTCGGCTTCGTTGGCCGCGATGACGAGCAGGTCGAAGGCACTGAAATCGACGATCGCAAGCTCGGCCTCGCGCGTCGATCCTTCGCTGCCGTCGATCACCAGCGAGTTCTGTCCGCGCGTCATGCGGATGTAGACCTCGGCGAGCAGACCCGCGTCGAGCAGTGCACCATGCAGTGCGCGATTCGTGTTGTCGACCTCGAGTCGCTTGCACAGCGCATCGAGCGAATTCGACTTGCCAGGGAACATCTCGCGCGCCATCGTCAAGCTGTCGGTGACCTGCGTGACGATTTCTCCGAAGCGCGATCGGCCGACGCGCTTGAGCTCTTCGTTGAGAAAGCCAACATCGAAGCCGGCGTTGTGGATGATGACTTCCGCGCCCGCCAGGTACTCGAGCAACTCGTCGGCAATCGAATCGAACAGCGGCTTGTCGGCGAGGAATTCGTCGGTCAGCCCGTGGATCTTCACCGCGTCTTCGCTGTTGCGCCGCTGCGGGTTCAGATAGAAGTGAAGGTTGCGTCCCGACAGTCGCCGGTTGAGCATTTCGACGCAGCCGATTTCGATGATGCGGTCGCCCGACTCGGGGCTCAAGCCGGTGGTTTCGGTGTCGAGAAAAACTTGTCGCATGGTCGCGGAACTATCTCGGTGGTTCGCTCTCGGGAGCCGCCTCGCCCGCCGGCTCTTCCTCTTTCGGCTTCACGACCATGCGGTCGCCGTACAGCCAAAGCACGACGCCGGCCAGCACCATCGGCACGCACAGCCATTGGCCCATGCTCATGTTCAACGCGAGCAGACCGAGGAAGCTGTCGGGCTCGCGGAAATATTCGGCGATAAACCGAAGCACGCCGTAGCCGATCAGGAACGCGCCTGACACCTGCCCCTGCCGACGCGGCTTGCGCGCGAAGAACCACAGCAGCACGAACAACAGCATTCCTTCGAGCGCGAACTGATAAAGCTGCGATGGATGGCGCGGGACATCGGTGCCCGATTGCGGAAACACCATGCCCCACGGCATCGTGGCCGGTGCCTCGCGGCCCCACAGCTCGCCATTGATGAAGTTGCCGAGGCGACCCATCGCGAGACCGGTCGGCACGCACGGCGCGATCAGATCGGTGATCTCGAGAAAATGGCGCTGCCGGTTGCGCGCGAACACGGCGACCGCGCCGATCACGCCGAGCAGCCCGCCGTGAAACGCCATGCCGCCCTTCCACACCGCAAAGACCTCGAGCAGATTCGCCGCGTAGTACTCGGGCTTGTAGAACAGCACATAGCCGAGACGGCCGCCGATCACGACGCCGAGCACGCCGTAGAACAGCAGGTCCTCGACATCGCGGCGCGTCCAGCCGCGCTCGGCGAAATGCGGCTGGCGGGTTCGCAGCGTCGCGAGCCACAGGAAGAGGCCGAACGCGACGAGGTAGGTCAGGCCGTACCAGTGGATCGCAACGGGCCCGAGCTTGAGGGCGACGGGGTTGAACTGAGGGTGGACAAGCATGCGCCGGCGGCTCCTTGAACAGCGCCGATCATAAGCGGCCCGCTATCATTCGAGGCTGCCCAAGCACTGCAACTAGAGACCGACCATGAGCATCAATCGCCGCTCGAAGAACATCACCGAAGGCGTGGCGCGCGCGCCCAACCGCTCCATGTACTACGCGCTCGGCTACGAGGCCGGCGACTTCAAGAAACCGATGATCGGCGTGGCCAACGCGCACTCGACGATCACGCCGTGCAACTCGGGACTGCAGAAGCTCGCCGACGCGGCCGTTGCCGGCATCGAGGAAGCCGGCGGCAACGCGCAGATCTTCGGCACGCCGACGATCTCCGACGGGATGGCGATGGGCACCGAGGGCATGAAGTACAGCCTGGTGTCGCGCGAGGTCATCGCCGACTGCATCGAGACCTGCGTGCAAGGCCAGTGGATGGACGGCGTGCTCGTGGTCGGCGGCTGCGACAAGAACATGCCGGGCGGCATGATGGGCATGCTGCGAGCCAACGTGCCGGCGATCTACGTCTACGGCGGCACGATCCTGCCCGGCCACTACACGGGCCGCGACCTCAACATCGTCAGCGTGTTCGAAGCCGTCGGCGAATTCACCGCCGGCCGCATGAACGAAGAGGACTTCTGCCAGATCGAGCGTCGCGCGATTCCCGGCAGCGGCTCGTGCGGCGGCATGTACACCGCCAACACGATGAGCTCGGCCTTCGAGGCGCTCGGCATGAGCCTGCCGTACTCGTCGACGATGGCAAACCCGCACGACGAAACGCAGAACTCGGCGAAGCAAGCGGCGCGCGTGCTCGTCGACGCCGTGAAGGCCGACTTGAAGCCGCGCGACATCGTCACCCGCCAATCCATCGAGAATGCGGTGGCGGTGATCATGGCCACCGGCGGCTCGACAAACGCAGTGCTGCACTTCCTCGCGATCGCGCATGCGGCGCAAGTCGACTGGACGATCGACGACTTCGAGCGCATCCGCAAGAAGGTGCCGGTGCTGTGCGACCTCAAGCCGTCGGGCCAATACCTCGCTGTCGATCTGCACCGGGCCGGCGGCATTCCGCAGGTGATGAAGCTGCTGCTCAACGCCGGCTTGCTGCACGGCGACTGCATCACGATCACCGGCAAAACCGTGGCGCAGAACCTGGCCGAGGTGCCCGACGTGCCGCGCGCCGATCAAGACGTGATTCGCCCCATCGCCAAGCCGATGTACGAGCACGGCCACCTCGCGATCTTGAAGGGCAACTTGTCGCCCGAAGGCTGCGTCGCGAAGATCACCGGCTTGAAGAATCCGGTAATGACCGGGCCGGCGCGTGTGTTCGACGACGAGCAGTCGGCGCTGGCGGCGATCATGGCGCGGCACATCGTGCCGGGCGATGTGATGGTGCTGCGCTACCTCGGCCCCAAGGGCGCACCCGGCATGCCTGAGATGCTCGCGCCGACCAGTGCGCTGATCGGCCAAGGGCTCGGCGAATCGGTGGGCCTGGTGACCGACGGGCGCTTCTCCGGCGGCACCTGGGGCATGGTGGTCGGCCATGTCGCGCCGGAAGCCTACGCGGGCGGCAACATTGCGCTGGTGCGCGAAGGCGACGCCATCACCATCGATGCCCACACGCTGAGCCTGCAGCTCAACGTGAGCGAGGCGGAGCTTGCAACGCGGCGCGCCGCGTGGTCGCCGCCGGCACCGCGCTACACGCGCGGCGTGCTCGCGAAGTTCGCGAAGAACGCGTCGAGCGCGAGCACCGGCGCGGTCCTCGACAAGTTCGAGTGACTAGCGCTTCGACTTCGGGTGCTTGAGATCGGGCTCGTCGTCACCTGGCAGCGATGTGTCCATCGAGCTGTCGAAGCGGCTGCCGTGGACGACGATGTCGTGCTGCTTTTTCCGGATCTCGGCGCGCGCGTCTTCGATCTTCGAGACCTGGAATGCGCGTGAGCGGCGGAAGCGCTCGGTCTTGCGGTCTTGCTTGAGCTTGAGCCGCGGGTCGATGCCCAGCGCTTCGAGCGACTTGCGCCGGCGTGCGTCCTTGCGGTCCTGCATCTTGTCCATTTCGCGCCGCTTGGTGTAGCCGGTCGAATCGGCCCACCACCACCAGATCACCGCGAATCCGAACGGCGCGAGCACGATCCACCATGACCAATTGGCCACCGGCCCGAACTCGGCCACTTTCATGGCCAGCAATAGCACTCCGAGGACGATGAAATACATGGAAACGACTCCAGGTCGGTCGACGGACGCAAGCTTGGCGTCAACGCGGGCTCTTTACAATCCGTTGTCGTGACTGTAGCCCACTGAACTCACGCATTCTGTGCGAAAGGACGCCATGAAGTCGCTCTCCCTCCTGCTCGTCGCGCTGGTCGCCGGCCCCGCCTGCGCCAATGCCGACCTCGCGCAAAAGAAGAATTGCATGGCCTGCCACGCCGTCGACAAGAAGCTCGTCGGCCCGGCCTACAAGGACGTGGCGGCCAAATACGCCGGCCAAAAGGACGCCGTCGACAAGCTGAGCCAGAAGGTACTCAAAGGCGGCTCCGGCGTGTGGGGCGCGGTGCCGATGCCCGCCAATCCGCAGGTCAGTGAAGCCGAGGCAAAGCAGCTGGTGCAGTGGGTGCTGCAGCAGAAATGATGCTTCGCTAGACGGAAAAAGGCCCCGCGGTGCGGGGCCTTTTTCTTTTGGCGAAGCTTCAGTACGCCTGACCCAACTGCTCGAGGATCGCGGGATTCTCGAGCGTGCTCGTGTCCTGCGTCACCGCCTCGCCCTTCGCCACCGAGCGCAGCAGGCGCCGCATGATCTTGCCGGAGCGGGTCTTCGGCAGGTTGTCGCCGAATCGAATGTCCTTCGGCTTGGCGATCGGACCGATCTCCTTGCCGACCCAGTCGCGCAGCTGCTTGGCGATGGCCTTGGCCTCGTCGCCGCTCGGACGCGGACGCTTCAGCACGACGAAGGCGCAGATCGCCTCGCCCGTCGTCTCGTCGGGCCGGCCCACCACTGCCGCCTCGGCGACGAGATCGGTGCAACCGACCAATGCCGACTCGATCTCCATCGTTCCCATGCGGTGGCCGGAGACGTTGAGCACGTCGTCGATGCGGCCGGTGATCGTGAAGTAGCCGGTTTTCTCGTCGCGGATCGCGCCGTCGCCGGCGAGGTAGTACTTGCCTTGAAAGTCCGCCGGGTAGTAGCTCTTCTTGTAGCGCTCGGGGTCGCCCCAGATCGTGCGGATCATCGCCGGCCACGGCCGCTTGATGACGAGGATGCCGCCCTGCCCCCACGGCACTTCCTTGCCGGTCTCGTCGACGACCGCTGCCGAGATGCCGGGGCACGGCAGCGTGCACGATCCCGGCACCAGCGGCGTCGCGCCGGGCAGCGGCGTGATCATGTGGCCGCCGGTTTCGGTTTGCCAGAAGGTGTCGACGATTGGGCAGCGTCCGCCGCCGATGTTCGCGTGGTACCACTCCCATGCGGCCGGATTGATCGGCTCGCCGACTGTGCCGAGGATGCGCAGGCTCGCGAGGTCGTAGTTGCGCGGATGTGCTTCGGCTTGCGCCTCGGCCGCCTTGATCAGCGAGCGGATCGCTGTCGGTGCGGTGTAGAAGATCGTGACCTTGTGGTCTTGGATCATCTTCCAGAAGCGGCCGGCATTCGGATAAGTCGGCACGCCTTCGAAGACGATCTCGGTGCCGCCGAGCGCCAGCGGGCCGTAGGCGATGTAGGTGTGGCCGGTGACCCAGCCGATGTCGGCGGTACACCAGAAGATGTCGTCGGGCTTGAGGTCGAAGGTCCACTTCGTCGTCAGCGCGGCGAACAGCAGATAGCCGCCGGTCGAGTGCTGAACGCCCTTCGGCTTGCCGGTCGAGCCCGAGGTGTAGAGCAGGAACAGCGGGTGCTCGGCACCGACCCACTCGGGTTCGCAAGTGGTCGGCTGGCCGGCAGTGACCTCGTGCATCCACTGGTCGCGCGGCGCGCTCCAGGCGATCTTGCCGCCGGTGCGCTTGTAGACGATGACGTCCTTCACGCTGTCGCAGCCGCCGAGCGCGATCGCTTCGTCGACGATCGCCTTCAACGGCAGCTGCTTGCCGCCGCGCAACTGCTCGTCGGCAGTGATCACCATCACCGCACCGGCGTCTTCGATGCGATCGCGCAGCGACTGCGCCGAGAACCCGCCGAACACCACCGAATGCGTCGCACCGATTCGCGCGCAGGCCTGCATCGCGACCACGCCTTCGACCGACATCGACATGTAGATGACGACGCGGTCGCCCTTCTTGACACCGCGCGACTTCAACGCGTTGGCCATCTTGCAGGTGCGCGCGAGCAGCTCGCTGTAGCTGACCTTGGTGACCTGGCCGTCGTCGGCTTCGAAGATGATCGCGACCTTGCTGCCGAGCCCTGCTTCGACCTGCTTGTCGAGGCAGTTGTACGAGACGTTCAGCGTGCCGTCCTCGAACCACTTGAAGAACGGCGCATTGCTGTCGTCGAGCACTGTGGTGAACGGCTTCTTCCAGCTCACCAGCTCACGCGCGAGCCGCGCCCAATAGCCGGCAGGATCGGCTTCGGCCTCGGCGCACAGCTTCTCGTAGGCGGCCATGCCGGACACATGAGCGGCCTCGGCGAGGGCCTCGGGCGGCGGGTACAAATGAGTGGCGTGCTCGGTCATGCTCGATCTCCTGGCCTGGTCTGTGTCACTGCCCCGCACCATAGGGAGGTGCTCTTACGAACGGCTTACTCTCGAAGCGGCGATTTTCTCAGTTCTGCGGCAATCAATGTACCCCGGTCAGTGCGTACAAGGGTTCGCGGTGCGGTTCAGTAAACTTCGGGCAAGCAGCGCGGCGCAGTATCGCGCTCGCTTCCTGCATTTCTTCAGCCCGAGAGTCCGATGACCACCATCCGCTACGCCGACCTCGTCGACAGCGTCGCTGCCGCCTTGCAGTACATCAGCTACTACCACCCTGCCGACTACATCACGCACCTCGCGCGCGCTTACGAAAGCGAGCGCAGCCCCGCGGCGAAGGACGCGATCGCGCAGATTCTCACGAACTCGAAGATGTGCGCCGAAGGTCGCCGCCCGATCTGTCAAGACACCGGCATCGTCAACGTGTTCCTGAAAATCGGCATGGACGTGCGCTTCGAGGGCTTTCCCGCCGGAGTCGAAGACGCTGTCAACGAAGGTGTTCGACGCGGCTATCTCGACCCCGAGAACAAGCTGCGCGCAAGCATCGTGGCCGACCCGCACTTCGAGCGCAAGAACACCAAGGACAACACGCCGGCGGTCATCCACATGACCGTCGTGCCGGGCAACACCGTCGACGTGCAAGTCGCGGCCAAGGGCGGCGGCAGCGAGAACAAGAGCAAGTTCGTCATGATGAATCCGAGCGACTCGCTGGTGGACTGGGTATTGAAGACGGTGCCGACGATGGGAGCCGGCTGGTGTCCGCCGGGCATGCTCGGCATCGGCATCGGCGGCACGGCAGAGAAGGCGATGCTGCTCGCCAAGGAAAGCCTGATGCAGGACATCGACATGCATGAGCTCAAGCTGCGCGGCCCGCAGAACAAGGTCGAAGAACTGCGCATCGAGCTGTGCGACAAGATCAATGCGCTCGGCATTGGCGCGCAAGGCCTCGGCGGCCTGACCACCGTGCTCGACGTGAAGATCGCAACCTACCCGACGCACGCGGCCGGCAAGCCGGTGGCGATGATCCCCAACTGCGCGGCGACACGCCACGCGCATTTCGTCCTCGACGGCTCAGGCCCGGCGTATCTCGAGCCGCCGAGCTTGGACCTGTGGCCCGACGTGAAGTGGGCGCCGGACTACAACAAGAGCAAGACCGTCAATCTCGACACGCTGACGCGCGAAGAAGTCGCGAGCTGGAAGCCGGGCGACACCTTGCTGCTCAACGGCAAGATGCTGACCGGCCGAGATGCCGCGCACAAGCGCATCCAAGACATGCTCGCAAAGGGCGAGTCGCTGCCGGTGGACTTCACCAACCGCGTCATCTACTACGTCGGTCCGGTCGACCCGGTGCGCGATGAAGTCGTCGGCCCGGCAGGCCCGACGACCGCGACGCGGATGGACAAGTTCACCGAGATGATGCTCAGCGAAACGGGTCTCATCGGGATGATCGGCAAAGCCGAACGCGGGCCGGCCGGTATCGCGGCGATCAAGAAGCACAAGAGCGCGTATTTGATGGCGGTCGGTGGCGCGGCGTACCTCGTCGCCAAGGCGATCAAGCAGGCCAAGGTCGTGGGCTTTGCCGACCTCGGCATGGAAGCGATCTACGAGTTCGAGGTCAAAGACATGCCGGTCACGGTCGCGGTCAGCTCGGATGGCACCTCGGTGCACGAGACCGGGCCGAGGAGTGGCAGGCGAAGATTGCGGTCGCGGCGGCCTGATATCCAACTCCGTCAACCCCGGATCAAGCCACGCCCGCGGGACCGGCTCTGCCGGCCCGCCGGGTGGCGCCCCTCGGGGGCAGGAGCGAAGCGACTGGGGGGCCCAGTTAGCGCTCGATGCGTGCGTACGCGGAATGCGCGTGGATGCTCTCGAAGTTCTCCACGTCCACGCTGTAGCGCCCAACCCGCGCATCGGCATTCAGCCGCAGCGCCACGTCGCGTACCAAGTCTTCGACGAACTTCGGGTTCTCGTAGGCGCGCTCGGTGACCCACTTCTCGTCGGCCCGCTTGAGCATCGGCCAAATCTCGCTCGATGCGCTGTCTTCGGCGAAGCGCACGAGTTCGAGCCACGAGATGTCTTGCTTCAGCTCGACGCGCACCGTCACGTGCGAGCGCTGGTTGTGCGCGCCGTAGTCGGAGATTTCCTTCGAGCACGGGCACAGCGACTTCACCGGCACGACCACCTCGGCCCACACCGAAGAGACGCCGCCGCGCGACTCGGCAATCCAGCGGCCTTGGTACTCGAGCAAGCTCTCGACGCCCGACACCGGCGCGCGCTTGCGCAGGAAAAACGGGAAGCGCGCTTCGACTCGGCCTTCGCTCGCATGCAGCTTGTCGAGCATGGCAGCGAGCCGCTCGCGGAGCGTTGCCGCATCGAGCGGCGCGTCGATCGCATCGAGCCACGCGACGAAGCGCGACATGTGCGTGCCCTTCTGGTCGGCCGGCAGCGCGACGTCGAGGTCCCATTGCGCGACGGTCGGCAACACGGTCTTGCCGATGCGCAGCTCGATCGGATAGCGCACGTCTTTCACGCCAACGCGCTGGATCGCGAGGCGGCGTTCGTCGCGCTAGCTTTGCGTGTCGGGGATGTGCAGCGCGTCTTTCAGATTGCTCATGTGATTCATTGAAGTCCTTGGTTGCCGCTCATCGTGCAGCGACACGGACCGTCAGCCCTCGTCCTGGCGAAGCATCTCATCAATCGGCCGACCTTGCGGCCCGCAGGGCCGCGAACTCAGTGGTTGACTGCAGGCCGCACCAGCGCCGGCCGCGCGCCGAAGCGCTTCAGCACAGCCTGCTCGATGCCCGCCGCATCGAGCCCGACCATCGCCAACAGCTTCGCGGGGTCGCCATGCTCGATGAACTCATCGGGCAGACCAAGCGTGAGCACCGGAGTTTGAATGCCGGCGGCTTGCAGTGCCTCGATGACTGCGCTGCCGGCGCCGCCCATGATGCAGCCTTCTTCCAACGTCACGATTGCATCATGGCGGCGCGCCAAATCTGTCACCAGCGCGACATCGAGCGGTTTGACGAAGCGCATGTTGGCCACCGTCGCGTCGAGCCTCTCGGCCGCTGCCAATGCCGGATACAGCAAGGTGCCGAACGCGAGGATCGCAATGCGCTTGCCGGGTTGCGCCGCCGTCTTCATCGACTCGCGCCGCAACTCGCCGCGGCCGAACGGAATCGGCGTCATCTCGCGGCGGATCTCGACGCCGGCGCCGCTGCCGCGCGGATAGCGCACCGCTGTCGGATGGTCTTGCAGGAACGCGGTGTACAGCAGCTGTCGGCATTCGTTCTCGTCGGCCGGCGTCAACACGCTCATGTTCGGAACGCAGCGCAAGTAAGCGATGTCGTATGCGCCCGCATGGGTCGCCCCGTCGGCACCGACGAGCCCGGCGCGATCGAGCGCGAAGACGACGGGCAGGTTTTGAATCGCCACGTCGTGAATCAGTTGATCGTAGGCGCGCTGCAAGACCGGCGGCGAAGGTCACGGCGTGCTGCTCGGCGATGCCGACGTCGTGGTAGCGCTTCGGGAAGCGCTTCTCGAACTCGACCATCCCCGAGCCTTCGCGCATCGCCGGCGTGATGCCGACCAGGCGCGAGTCGGCCTCGGCCTGGTCGCACAGCCACTGGCCGAAGACCTGCGTGAAGGTCTGCTTGGGTGGCGTTGCGGGGTTGACGATTCCGACTGCTGGATCGAACTTGCCGGGGCCGTGGTAGTTGACCGGGTCGGCCTCGGCGAGCTTGTAGCCGTAGCCCTTCTTCGTGACGACGTGCAGGAACTGCGGACCCGGCTTGTCGCGCAGGTTCTCGAGCGTCGGGATCAGCGAATCGAGATCGTGACCGTCGATCGGGCCAACATAGTTGAAGCCGAACTCCTCGAAGATCGTTCCCGGCACGACCATGCCTTTGGCGTGCTCCTCGAAGCGGCGCGCCAGCTCGAACAGCGGCGGCGCGTTCTTCAGCACCGTCTTCGCGGTGTCGCGCGCGGCGGCGTAGAACTTGCCGCTCATCAGCCGCGCGAGGTAGCGGTTCAGCGCACCAACCGGCGGCGAGATCGACATGTCGTTGTCGTTGAGGATCACCAGCATGTCGGCCTGGCCGCAAGCGTGCGGCATGCCGGCGTTGTTCAGTGCCTCGAAGGCCATGCCGGCGCTCATCGCGCCGTCGCCGATGATTGCCACGCTCTTGCGGTCTTCGCCTTTCAGCTTCGCGGCCATCGCCATGCCGAGCGCGGCCGAGATCGAGGTCGACGAATGCGCCGTGCCGAAGGTGTCGTATTCGCTTTCCTCGCGGCGCGGAAAACCGCTGATGCCACCGATCTGGCGCAGCGTGGGCATGCGGTCGCGCCGACCGGTGAGGATCTTGTGCGGATAGGTCTGGTGGCCTACGTCCCACACCAGCCGATCGTGCGGCGTGTTGAACACATGGTGCAGCGCCACGGTGAGCTCGACGGTGCCGAGGTTGGACGACAGGTGTCCTCCGGTCTGCGAGACGCTTTGCAGCACGAAGTCGCGCAGCTCGCCGGCAAGCTGCTTGAGCTCGGGCCGCGTCAGACGGCGGACATCGGCGGGACTGTTGATCGTGCGAAGCAGAGCGTGTTTCATCAGTTGTCTCGTTCTACGACCTTGTCGGCCAGCAAGCTCAGCCAGGCAGCGTCGGTGAGGCCGCTGCGCGCCAGCGCCGCCTGCGCCTTGTCGCGCAGCTCGGCGGCGTGGCGCCGTGCGGCGTCGAGGCCGAGCACGGTGACATAGGTCGGCTTGTTGTGATGCTGGTCCTTGCCCGCGGTCTTGCCCAGCGTCTCGGAGGCCTGCGTGACGTCGAGAATGTCATCGACGACCTGAAACGCGAGGCCGAGCGCATCGCCGTACGCTGCGAGCGCGTCCCACGCAAGCGGGGTCGGCGAGCCGCAGGCGGCGCCCATCAATACGCTCGCTTGCAACAAGGCACCGGTCTTGCGATGGTGCATGTCGCGCAGCGCATGCTCGTTCAGTGGCACGCCGATGCTTGCGAGGTCGATGGCCTGCCCACCGGCCATCCCGGCGTGGCCGGCGGCGCGCGCGAGCAGCGAGCACAAGCGCGCTTGCAACGCCGGTGCAATGCCGTCGTCCGGGGTCAGCATTTCGAACGCCAGCGCCTGCATCGCGTCGCCGGCGAGCATGGCCTGCGCTTCGCCGAACTGCACATGCACGGTCGGCTTGCCGCGGCGCAGCACGTCGTTGTCCATGCACGGCATGTCGTCGTGCACCAGCGAATAGGCATGGATCAGCTCGACCGCGCAGGCGGCACGCAACGCGGCTTCATGCGAGCCGTTGAGCGTCTGTGCAGCCGCGAGCACGAGCAGCGGACGCAGCCGCTTGCCGCCGTCGAGCACGCCGTAGCGCATCGCCAGGCCAAGGCCGGCGGGCGCATCGGCGGGCACCCACGCATCGAGCGCGGACTCCACCGCGTCGAGCTGGTCACGCGTCCAGGTTTCGAATTCAGCACGCTTCATGCAGAGGTCCAGGGCTTGAGTTGCCCCTCTTCGAGAACTTTCACCTGCTGCTCCACTGCCTCGAGCCGCGCGCGGCAGAAAGCGAGCAGCTCGGCCCCGCGACGATAGTTGTCGAGCAGTTGATCCAGCGGCAATTGGCCGCCTTCCATCGCGGCGACCAGACGCTCGAGTTCGCTCAGAGCGTCTTCGTAGGTCAGGGCAACAGGGTTCGGCTCGGACGACGGGGAGACTTTTGCCATTTTCGCGAGATGAAACTGCGATTGTAGTCAGCGCCGGGCCGGGTGAAATCCCCAAACGGGACGAGTGCGGGCCAGCTGGGGAGCTTGACCTCTCGATGCAGAACCGACGGGTACAATCCGCGGCCCGCCGCAGCCTCTCGCACCGCGGTCGGCGTCTTGTCCCCCACGCTCGGTCTGATGGGGGCGGTTTGACATTGGTTTTTGGAGATCCTGGGGATCATGTCCGACCTGAGCGTCACCCTTGAAGCTCTGGAGCGAAGCCGCTCGCAACTCTGCGTATCGACCTATTTCGACGACGACCTGTTTCGTCGCGAGATGGAGCTGATCTTTCAGCACGGGCCCCGCTATCTGGGGCATGAACTCTCGGTGCCGGACGTCGGCGACTACCACGCGCTGGCGCACGAAGGCGAGGGCCGCGCGCTGGTGCGCACCCCGCGCGGCGTCGAGCTGATTTCCAACGTCTGCCGGCATCGTCAGGCGGTCATGCTGCAGGGCCGCGGCAATACAAGAAGCAACATCGTCTGCCCCTTGCACCGCTGGACCTACGATCTGCACGGCCAACTGATCGGTGCGCCGCACTTCGACGACGACCCGTGCCTGAACCTCAACAACTACAAGACGCAGAGCTGGAACGGGCTGGTGTTCGAAGCCAATGGTCGCGACATTGCGGCCGACCTGCGCTCTGTCGCCCCGCGCGGCGAGCTCAGCTTCGACGGCTACGTGCTCGACCGCGTGCAACTGCACGAGTGCGACTACAACTGGAAGACCTTCATCGAGGTCTACCTCGAGGACTACCACGTCGGCCCGTTTCACCCGGGCCTGGGCCAGTTCGTCAGCTGCGAGAAGCTGCACTGGGAATTCGGCGATCACCACTCGGTGCAGACCGTCGGTGCGAACAATGCGCTCGCGAAAGCCGGGTCGGCGGCCTATCGAAAATGGCATGACGCACTGTTGGCGTATCGCAACGGAGAGCCCCCGAAACACGGGGCCATCTGGCTGACCTATTACCCCAACGTCATGGTCGAGTGGTACCCGCATGTGCTCGTCGTCTCGACGCTGCACCCGAAGGGCCCGCAGAAGACACTCAACGTCGTCGAGTTTTTCTACCCCGAAGAGATCGTCGCCTTCGAGCGCGAGTTCGTCGAGGCCGAGCAGGCCGCGTACTGGGAGACCTGCGCCGAAGACGACGAGATCGCACTGCGCATGGACGCCGGCCGCAAGGCGCTGATGGACCGCGGCGACGACGAGTTCGGCCCGTATCAAAGCCCGATGGAAGATGGCATGCAGCAATTCCATCAGTGGTACCGGCGAGCGATGAACCTGCGGCGCTGAGTCGCACTCATGTCCTCCGCCTGGTTGATGGTCGTCGCGTCGTTTCTCTTCGCCACGATGGGCGTGTGCGTCAAGCTCGCGTCGGCGCACTACGGTGCGGGTGAGATCGTCTTCTATCGCGGCCTCACCGGCGCGGTGATGATCGCCGCGTTGGCGCGCTGGCATGGCGGTACGCTGCGCACCCCAGTGGCGACGATGCATTTCTGGCGCAGCTTGACCGGCGTCAGCGCGCTGTGCCTGTGGTTCTATGCGATCGGCAACCTGCCGCTCGCCACCGCGATGACCTTGAACTACATGTCGTCGGTATGGATGGCGCTATTCCTCCTCGGCGGCGCGGTGATGCTCGGCGGCGCGCGGATCGACACGCGACTCGTTGCCGCGGTGCTGCTCGGCTTCGTCGGCGTCGCGCTGATCCTGCGCCCGACCATCGAGCAAGACCAGTTGTGGCATGGCCTGATGGGACTGCTGTCGGGCATGGTGTCGGCGATGGCCTACCTGCAGATCACCGCGCTCGGCCGCGTCGGCGAACCCGACTATCGGGTCGTGTTTTATTTCTCGATCGGCGGCGTCGTCGCTGGCGCCGCTCTCGCGACGATCGGCGGGAACTGGCACGCTCACACGCTGCACGGGCTTGCGCTGCTTCTCTCGGTCGGCGTGCTGGCGACGGTCGCGCAGCTGATGATGACGCGCGCCTACGGCACCGGCCGCACGCTCGTCAACGCGAGCCTGCAATACCTCGGCATCGCCTACTCGTTCGCCTACGGCGTGTTGCTGTTCGACGATCGCGTGACCTGGATGGCGCTGGCCGGCATGGGGCTGATCGTCAGCGCCGGCCTGGCCGCCATCATGTGGCGCAGCGGCACGCCCGCCAGCGCCGTCGCCACCACCCCGGAGTCATGAGCATGGCGTACACGACCCTCATCTCGGCCGAGCAACTGCTCGCACTGACGCGCAGCGTCGAGCCGCTGGTGATTCTGGACACCAGCTTCGACCTCGCCGACGTGACGGCCGGAGAGCGCAGCTATCGCGAGGGCCATCTGCCGGGCGCGCAGTACCTGCATTTGGACCGCGACATGTCGGCGACCAAAACCGGGCTCAACGGCCGCCATCCATTGCCCACGCGCGAGGTCTTCGCCGCCACGCTCGGCCGGCTCGGCGTCTCGCCCGCGACGCAGGTCGTCGTGGTCGACCGTCAGGGCGCGATGTACGCCGCGCGCGCATGGTGGATGCTGCGCTGGCTCGGCCACGACGCCGTCGCGGTACTCGATGGCGGCGTGTCCGCGTGGCAGCAAGCCGGCGGCGAGCTCGAGTCCGCCGTGGCGACGCCGCACGCCTTGCCACCCTACCCGCTGCGCGAGCCGCTCGTCGGCAGCATCGACGCAGCGAGCTTGTTGAAACGTCTGGGGCGCACCCGCCTGATCGATGCGCGCGCGGCGGAGCGCTATCGCGGCGACGTCGAGCCGCTCGATGCGCAGGCCGGCCACATTCCCGGCGCGCGCAACCGCTTCTTCAAAGACAACCTGCTGCCCGACGGACGCTTCAAGCCGGCAGCCCAATTGCGCGCCGAGTTCGAAGCCGGTCTGGCCGTCGACGATCCGTCGCAGGTCGTGCACCAGTGCGGCTCCGGCGTGACGTCGTGCCACAACCTGCTGGCGATGGAGGTCGCCGGCTTGCACGGGTCGGTGCTGTACCCAGGCTCGTGGAGCGAATGGTCGGCCGACCCATCGCGGCCGATCGCGCGCAGCTGACCCCGCGCGGGGCGCCACTACGGGCTTGACGCCGCTCAACAACGGGCGACACTTCGGGTGGAACACTGGGTACCGCAGCGCGTCCAACTT
>VBCQ01000204.1 GCA_005882155.1 Betaproteobacteria bacterium | reverse complement strand
GACTGCCGGCAATTCCGCCGATGTCGCAGCGCGAGGCCTCGCATCAACGTGCTGAAGTCGTTGCGCGCATTGGTCAGCGAGCTCGGTGCTCCGCTCGCCGTCCTGTATGCGATTCATGTCGCACTCGGCCGCATCAGCGGTGGCCGCGCCAGGCTCGTGCCGTATGCCTTCACGGCGCAGCCGATCGGTCATGCAGAGGGTGTGGCGGTGCGCGCCGACCCCGGCACGGTGATCCGGCTCACATCGAACGACGATCCGCTGGTCGCGACCTTTCCGCGTCCGCCCGACGTCCTCGCGATTCGCTATCGCAGCGGTGCGCAGTGCTATGCCGCGATCGTCAAGGGCCGATTCGCCGGGCACATCTGGATTCGCCGCGATCACTATGACGAAGACGAAGTCCGCTGTCGCTATGTGCTCGCGGCGCCGCACAACAGCGTCTGGGATTTCGACGTCTACGTCGTCCCCGAGTACCGACTCGGCCGCACACTGGCGCGGCTTTGGCAGGCCGTCGACGCGGCACTCGCCGAGCAGGGTGTGCAATGGACGTTCAGCCGGATCTCGCTGTTCAACCCTGCTTCGTTGAAGGCGCATGCGCGGCTCGGCGCGGTGCGGGTGTCGAGCGCGGTGTTCGTGGTGCTGGGCCGGCTGCAATTGGGGTTCTTCTCGCGAGCACCGTTCGTGAACGTCAGCGTCGACCGTGCGCCGACAATTTTCTTCACGCCGCCTCGCGGCGTGATGACGGCATCGTCGAGCGTTGCATGAGCTACACCGAGCAAGCGCTGGTGATCCACTGCCACGGCGACTCGCTCGCCGGCATCGCGAGCGTGCCCGACGCGCCGCGCGACTCCGCGGTGATCATCGTCGTGGGCGGCCCGCAATACCGCGCGGGCAGTCATCGGCAGTTCGTCCTTCTCGCGCGCTCGCTCGCCGAGGCGGGTTATCCGGCGTTGCGCTTCGACGCGAGGGGCATGGGCGACAGCACTGGCGACGCGCGCGACTTCGAATCGATCACCGATGACATCGGCTGCGCGCTCGCCGCCTTCCATCAAGCGCTGCCGGCGGTTCGGCGCTTCGTGCTCTGGGGCCTGTGCGACGGCGCATCGGCAGCGTTGCTCTATGTCGAGCGCACGCAAGACCCTCGCGTTGCCGGGCTTTGTCTGGCGAACCCATGGGTCCGATCTGAAGCGAGCCTGGCGCGCACCCAGGTCAAGCACTACTACACGCAGCGCGTGCTACAGCGCGACTTCTGGCTCAAGCTGCTGTCAGGGCGTGTGGGTGTTGATGCGCTGCGCGGTTTGGCACGCAGCATATCGCGCTCGCTGCGCGCCGCACCGGCAGCACGGGGAGACGATCGCCCGTTCCAGCATCGCATGGCCACCGCCTGGCAGCACTTTGCCGGCGCGCTGCTGTTGGTGCTGAGCGCTGATGACTACACGGCCAAGGAGTGGTTCGCTCGCCCGACAAGGTTTGACGCGGCGCGACATCACCGATGCGGATCACACGTTCTCTGATCCCCCATCGCGCCGGTGCGCTGAGGCGGTGCTGCTGAACTGGCTCCGAGATTCGTGGGATGACGCGCGATGAGGCATGGCATGGCGAGCTCGTTGGCCCGGGGCTTTGTCTGCGGCATCGGAGCCGAATTCCCAGAGTGCTCACGCATTTTCAGTGCGATCCCCCCAAGTCGTGGGGAGAGGGCGGGTGCGGAGTTGTCGCTAGACTGGCGGTCATTGGCGCACGGTCAGGCGCGCCGCGAGGCAGCTGTCATTTCTGCATGAGCGCACACCACGATTTCATTCACCTCGGCTCCCAGGTTGCCAACGTCACGGCGCCGGCTGAGGGCGCGCGCGCCGCATGGCGCGACCTGATGTTGGGCTCCGATCGACACGCGGCGCTGTCGCGTATGGATGGCGGTTTCGCCGTCGCCGTGCGCGATGGGGGAAGCCGAGCCTTTGCCGCGGTCGATCGCTTCGCGGCGCAGACACTTTGCTACAGCGTGGTGAACGGCGAGTTGCGATTTGCCGAACGCGCGGATGCGCTTGCCGGCAGCGGGGCCCAGATCGACCTGCAGTCGGTGTTCGATTATCTGTACTTCCATTGCATCCCTTCGCCGCGGACGATCTTCGAAGGCGTGTATCGCTTGCCGCCAGGACACTGCGCGCGCTTCGAGAACGGGCGCGTAGCGCTCGCACCCTACTGGATCCCGAGTTTCCAGAACGCGTCGAACCCTTCGCTGGCCAGCCTTCGCGACGAATTTCGCGCGCTGCTCGAGCAGGCGGTGGGGCGTGAGCTCGATGCCGACAAGCCGGCGTGCTTCCTGAGCGGTGGGACCGACAGCTCGACCGTCGCAGGTCTGATCGGTCGGGTGAGCGGCAAGCCCGCGGCGACCTATTCGATCGGATTCGAAGCCGAGGGCTATGACGAAATGGCCTATGCGCGCATCGCCGCGCGCCACTTCGGCACCGAGCACCACGAGTACTACGTGACGCCCGATGACCTTGTGCGCAGCATCGGCCACGTTGCCGCTTCATTCGACCAGCCGTTCGGCAACTCGTCGGTGCTTCCGGCTTTCCACTGTGCCAGGGTGGCGAGTGAAGACGGTGTCACGAAGTTGCTCGCCGGCGACGGCGGTGATGAGCTGTTCGGCGGCAACTCACGTTATGCGCTGCAGCGTGTCTTCTCCTGGTACGGATATGTTCCTGGCATTGTCCGGCGCGGCCTGATGGAGCCGGTGCTCGGGCAAGCGCCGCTGAAACGGATTCCGCTGCTGCGCAAGGCCGCGGGTTACGTCGAGCAAGCGCGCGTGCCGATGCCCGATCGGCTGCAGATGTACAACCTGCTGCGCAGGATTGGACTCGATGTGGTGCTCACGCGGGATTTCCTCGCGCGAGTCGATCCCGACGATGCGCTGCGCCAGCAGCGCGAGATCTGGGCGGGGAGCGACGCCGTCTCGCAGATCGACCGCACGCTGGCGTTCGACTGGCGCTATACGCTCGCCGAAAGCGATCTGCCGAAGGTGCGCAACGCGACCCAGTTGGCCGGTGTCTCTGTCGGCTTCCCGTTCCTCGACCGTGCGCTGCTCGAGTTCTCGATGCGGCTGCCATCCGAGTACAAGCTCAAGGGACTGAAACTGCGCTGGTTTTTCAAGGAAGCGCTGCGCGGCTTCCTTCCCGACGCGATCATCAATAAAAAGAAGCACGGTTTCGGCCTGCCATTCGGCGCCTGGGTTGTGCGCCATGCGGGTCTGCAGCGGCTGGCCACCGAATCGCTTGCGAGCCTTTCGACGCGCGGCATCGTGCGCCCCGAATTCGTCAAGACGCTGGTCGCCGATTTGCTGCCAGCGCATCCGGGCTATTACGGCGAGATGGTCTGGATCCTGACCATGCTCGAACAGTGGCTGCAAAGTCACGCGCCGCGCTTCAAGGTCGATGCATGAAGACTGAGCAGTCGGTCCTCTTGTCGGTCGTCGTGCCGGTCTATCGATCGGAAGCCACGCTTCCTGCGCTGTACAGCGAGCTTGTCTCGGTTCTCGAGACCGCCGAGCCGTCGTTCGAGATC
>VBCQ01000206.1:10402-12754 GCA_005882155.1 Betaproteobacteria bacterium | reverse complement strand
GCTCGAACTTCACGTTCGGAAATTCGGCCGCGACGCGCAGCGTGGGCTCGAGGTAGCCGAAGCTTGTCGCGAAGATCAGCGTGTTGCCTTGCGATGCGAGGTCGCGAATCACACGCTCCGAGTCGGGCCCTTCGGCGACACCTTCGACCACCGTCGTGCGCACTTGATCGCCGAGCGCCTTCTCCATCGCCAGCCGGCCGAGGTTGTGCTGATAGGTCCAGCCCGCTTCGCCGATCGGCGTGACATAGACGAACGCGACCTTCAGCGGTGGGTGGCTCTGCGCGTGAGTGGGTGAGTGGGAAAGCGACGCCGTCAGCACGAGCGCGGACGCGCGGATGAGGTTTTGAAGCATGGTGTTCCTCGACATGGCCCCGGCGCTGAATGACTCCATCGCCTTCGGGGGCACGAAGGCGATGGATGAATGATTGTCCTACTCAGCGCGTCGACTGCGCCACTGCCACCGTGGCGCGGCCGCGATGGCGCGCCGCCATGCGACGGCACTCTTGCGCGCAATGCGTGCACATCTGCGCGCACCGAACGCAGTGCTCCATCGCGTGCTTGCTGCATTCGTCGGCGCAAGCCTGGCAGATTTGCGCGCACAGCTCGCACAGTGCCACGTCGTTCTCGCTGTCGCGGGCCATGAAGCCGGCGGCCAAGCGACAGATTTCTGCGCAGTCGATGTCGAGCGCAATGCAATGCGCCAAGCTGCGCGCGTCACTCTCGTTGAGACAGGCGATCGCGCAGCGGTCGCAGGCATCCGCGCAGTCGTAACACGCACCGATGCAAGCCAAGTGGTCGTTGTGAGCCATGGCGTTTTCTCGTTGGGTTGATGCAAAGAAGCTAGAACTTCGCGGCCGACTCATCTGTAGGACGTGGCCGCGATGACGCGTAGGACCGACCGGTGCGCGTCGATCGCTCGCTGTTCAGTGCCGCCAATCGACTGCGCCGAAGCTGTCGTGGCCGATCAATGCGTAGTAGATGCCCACCGTGCCGCGCGACTGCGTGCGCTCGCCGAGGTCGGGGTAGCGCGCATCGCGGCGCGTCCACAAGGCCTTGATCGCGATGGCGTGCGGGCCATGCACGCGCCAAGTGAACGCAGCGTCGGCACGCGCGATGTTGTCGTGCCCGCCGCGCGCGTTCGCGACGCCGCTGACGAAGTACTCGCGCGCCGCCACGTCGAGCGACGCGCGCTGGCCGAAGACCCAGCGCAGCGCGAGCAGCGCCTGCGGCGTCACGCCGTAGTGGTAGTCGGTGTCGTCGACGCCGTGCAAGGTGCCCACCCCCGCGTAGCCGACGCCGGTCAGCGCCGTGCCTTGCATCGCGATCGTGTCCGACATCCAGAGCTGACCGGTACTGCCGAGCGACAGCGCGGTGCTCGAGACACGAAACACCTGCGGCGCAACGTAGTCGTAGCTGCCGTACAGGCCCCACACGCCGCGGTAGTTCGCGCCGACCTCGTAGGCGCGGCCGAGCAGCAAGCCGCGCGTCATGATGCTTTCGAACACGTTGGCGCTCGAGCCGGTGGCTTGAAAGCTGAAGTAGTCGAAGGGGCGCTCGTAGCGATAGCTCGGCTTGCCGGGCAAGCCGTAGTCCATCAGGTAATCGGCGAGCAGCTCGTTGCGCTTCAATGCCGTCGACGTGCCGGAGCGGTTCTGCGTCAGCGAGCTCGGCCCGATCTGGAAGCGGCTGTAGAACACCGGGTCGTGGCTCACGAACTCGCCGAAGCGCTTGACGTACTGCCAGTGGTTGTAGCCGGCCGACGGCGCGATGGCCGCGGCCGCCACCTCGCGCCAGAAGCGCGGCAGGCTGCCGCCTTCGCGCACAAGGCTCGCCATGCGGAACAGCGGCTCGCCGAGAAAACTGCCGGCGATGCCGCTCGCGATCAGGTCGTTCTTTGCCGGCGGCGTGCTCTCGCCGGCGATCTCCCACAACGTGCTGCCGGCGAAGGCATAGCCCATGGACTCCCAGAAATCGTGGCCCGTCGAGCGCGCAAAGCCGTGGTACATCGAGCCTTGATAGGGGTGCAGGAATTGGTTGGTCTTGAACGGATCGTTGTCGACCACCCAGCTGCTGCGCAGGTTGCGACGGATCGTCGACAACGTGACGTCGTAGTCCTTGCTGCCGGTCGTCAGTTTGTTGAAGCGGTTCAGCAGGAAGTCGAAGCTGATGATTTCGATGGCGGGGATCAGGGCGCTCTGTTCGGCGGTGGCGTCGGTATCTTCGGCATGTGAAGTGCCGGACAGGGCTGCGACCGCGATCAGCGTCAGCAGCGACGTGATGCGGCAGTCCATCGCTCACACCGCGGCGAACGCCGCGTTCAGAGCTTCGCTCCAACGCCGCTTGTCCGCATCA
>VBCQ01000206.1:0-10333 GCA_005882155.1 Betaproteobacteria bacterium | reverse complement strand
AGCCGCCGAAATACGCCGGGTCGTCCGAATTCAGCGTCACGCGCAGCCCCGCATCGAGCAAGGCCGCGAGGTTGTGGTCGGCGAGCGTGTCGAACACGCGCAGCTTCACGTTCGACAGCGGGCAGACGGTGAGCGGCACGTGCTCGCGCGCGAGGCGCTGCACCAGTGCCGGGTCTTCGATGCAGCGAACGCCATGATCGATGCGCTCGACCTTCAGTACGTCGAGCGCATCGCGGATGTATTGCGGCGGACCCTCTTCGCCGGCATGCGCGACCGCATGCAGGCCGAGCTCGCGGCAGCGCGCGAACACGCGAGCGAACTTCTCCGGCGGGTTGCCGCGCTCGCCCGAGTCGAGTCCGACGCCAATGAGCTGGCCGCGATACGGCATCGCTTCTTCCAGCGTCGCGAACGCCTCTTCCTCGCTGAGGTGGCGCAGGAAGCACATGATCAGCGCGCTGCTGATGCCGAACTCGAGTTGCGCGCGCTCGCAGGCGCGCGTGAGGCCGCCGATCACCGTCTCGAAGCTCACGCCGCGCGCGGTATGGGTCTGCGGATCGAAGAACAATTCGGCGTGGACGATGTTGTCGGCGGCTGCGCGCGCGAAATACGCCATTGCCATGTCCTCGAAATCGCGCGCAGCGCAGCCACGCTCGGGTACGCGAGCGCGACGCCATTGCGCTGCGCCAGCGCGAAGATCAGCTCGGGCTCGAGCGAGCCTTCGATGTGGATGTGCAGCTCGGCCTTCGGCATCGCGTGCAGCAGCGCCGGCAAGCGCTCGCGAGAGATGTGATCGAAACGCATGTTGCTCAGCTCCCGCCCGGCACCTTGCCTTCGACGCCCTTGACGTAGAACTTGATGTCGCCGAGGAAGGCGTCGTCGGCGACCACGCCGGCCTTCAGCACCTCCTTGCCGTCGGCGCCGACGATCGGGCCCTTCCAGATCGCGAAGCTACCGTCCTTCAGGCCGGCCTTGACCTTCTCGACCTTGGCCTTCAGCTCGGCCGGCACTTTGTCGGAGATCGACACGATGTCGATCGCACCTTCCTTCACGCCCCACCAGATCTTCGTCGGCGATGTCTTCCAGCTGCCGTCGAGCACCTGCTTGGTCGTGCTGATGTAGTACGGCGCCCAGTTGATGATGCTCGACGCGAGGTGCGCTTTCGGGCCGTAAGCGGTCATGTCGCTGTCCCAGCCGAAGGCGTACTTGCCTGCCTTCTCGGCCGTTTGCAGAACGGCGCTCGAATCGGTGTTCTGCATCAGCACGTCGGCGCCGCCGTTGATCAGCGACTGCGCGGCCTCCGACTCCTTCGGCGGGTTGACCCACTCGTTGACCCACACGACCTTGACCCTCACCGTCGGATTGACGCTTTGCGCGCCGAGCGTGAACGAGTCGATATTGCGGATGACCTCGGGGATCGGGATCGAGCCGACGACGCCGAGCACCTTGCTCTTCGTCATGCCGCCGGCAATCACGCCGGCCATGTAGGCGCCTTCGTAAGTGCGGCTGTCGTAGGCGCGCAGGTTCTCGGCCGACTTGTAGCCGGTGGCGTGCTCGAACTTCACGTCCTTCGCGTCGGCCGCGACCTTGAGCATGTAGTCCATGTAGCCGAAGGTCGTGCCGAAGACGAGCTTGCTGCCTTGGCCGACCATGTCGCGCAGCACGCGCTCGGCGTCGGGGCCTTCCTTCACGTTCTCGGCAGCGGTGGTGACGACCTTGTCGCCGAATTCCTTCTCGACCGCCTTGCGCGCGTTGTCGTGCGCGAAGGTCCAGCCGCCATCGCCGACCGGGCCGACATAGGCGAAGGCGATCTTCAGCGGCTCTTTCTTCGCCGGCGCCGAGGCGGCCGTCGGTGCGGCCGGCGACGCTTGTTCCTTCTTGCTGCAACCGAGCATGGCCGCCGCGCCAGCGAGCATCAGCCAGCCCGCAAGGCGGAGCATCGGACGCTTTGAGTTTTTCATGTTGTCGTCTCCGAGAGGAAAAGCGGCTGCGATTATGAGCCGGGGAAAAACGGTTTACCCAATGACGCCGGCATGTTCGCGCGAATCCACGCCGCGTTGCGCGAGATCAGCACCAGCACGACGATCGTCGCGAGATACGGCAGCATCGTCAGCAATTGGCTCGAGACCTGCACGCCGTGCGATCCAGCCCTTGCCGGCGATCATGCCCTCGACCCACAGCGGCGTGTAGACCACCGAGATGTAGGCACCCGAGATGCCGCACAGCGCGCCGCCCGTCATCACCGCAGCGAGGCGAATTCGCCGCACCGGGTAGCCCAGCGCATGCGCCGATTCGGGCGACTCGCCGACGGCGCGCAGCACCAGGCCGGCGCGCGAGCGGTAGAGGAACCACGCCAGCGCAATCGTCAGCGCGATTGCGACGTAGACCATCGGGTGTTGGCGAAACAACGCCGGCCCGACGAGCGGAACGTCGGCAAGAAACGGGACCTCGAAATGCGGACGCTCGGACAATTTTTCCTGCGTGTACCGAATGCCGGCAAAGGCCGAGAAGCCGGCGCCGAACAAGCTCAACGCGAGGCCGGTCGCATATTGGTTGGTGTTGAGCCAGATCACGAGCACACCGAACGCTGCGGCGAGCAACGCGCCGGCGAGCGCGCCGGCGGCGAAGGCGAGAGCGTCGTTGCCGGTGTGCACCGCGGTCGCGAAGCCGGCGAGTGCGGCGACCAGCATCATCCCTTCGCTGCCGAGGTTGACGATGCCGGCGCGCTCGTTGATCAACAGGCCCAAAGCGGCAAACGCGAGGACGGTGCCGGCGTTCAGCATGGCGGCGAGAAGGAGCGCGATTGCATCCATCAAGCGGCCCGACGAACCCGGTAGTGGATCAGCGTGTCGCAGCCCAGCAGCGTGAACAGCAGCAGCCCCTGAAACACGCCGGTCAATGACTTCGGCAATCCAAGCCGCGACTGCGCCAGCTCGCCGCCGATGTAGAACATGCTCATCAGCACCGCAGCGAACACCGCGCCGAGCGGATGCAGCCGCCCGACGAAGGCGACGATGATCGCGGCGAAGCCGTAGCCCGCCGGCACATGCGGCGTCAGCTGACCAAGCGGTCCGGCGGCTTCGAGCCCGCCGGCGAGCCCCGCCATCCCGCCCGACGCGAGCATCGCGACCCACAATGCACGGCGCGACGAGAAGCCGGCGTAGCGCGCGGCGGCCGGCGCAAGCCCGCCGACCTGCAGTTGAAATCCGGCGTAGCTGCGAAACATGAAGAGCCAGAAGCCGGCGACGGCGAGCAGCGCGATGACGAGGCCGATGTTGACGCGATAGCCGCTGACGAGCCGCGGGATCTTGGTCGGCTCGAGGAAGCTGATCGTCTGCGGAAAGTTGTAGCCCGCCGGGTCTTTCCACGGCCCGTAGACGAGGTAGCTCAGCACCATGTCGGCGACGTAGACGAGCATCAGGCTGACGAGGATTTCGTTCGCGTTCGCCTGGTCGCGCAACAGCGCGACGATGCCCGCCCACAGCATGCCGCCCGCCACCCCGGCCGCGAGAATCGCGACGACGATCCAGCGGCTGCTGTCTTTGTCGGCCAGCATCGCGACGCCGCCGGCGGCGATCGCGCCGATGATGAACTGCCCTTCGGCGCCGATGTTCCAGACGTTCGAGCGAAAGCACAGCGCGAGGCCGAGCGCGATCAGCAACAGCGGCGTCGCTTTCATCGCGAGCTCGGACAACGCGTAGGCGTTTTTCACCGGCTCGATGAAGAAGACTTGCAGCCCGCGCAACGGGTCTTTGCCGAGGAGGATGAAGAGGGCGACGCCGATGACGACGGTGATCGCGAGCGCGAGCAACGGCGACGCGATGGACATGACCGGGCTGGGTTGGGAGCGGGGCTCAAGCTTCAACATGATCGACTTCGGGCCACAGCCCCGACATCCACTCCCCCATCTGCTCGACCGTCGCCAGCGACGCCGCGACGCTCACCGACACTCTCCCCTGCGCAATCACCATCAGTCGATCGCAAATTTCGAACAGCTCATCGAGTTCTTCACTGACGACGAGCACCGCGCAACCCGCGTCGCGCAGCGCGAGGAGCTCGCCGCGAATCTGCGCCGCCGCGCCGACATCCACTCCCCAAGTCGGCTGCGAGACGATCAGCAGCTTCGGCTGCGCATCGATCTCGCGCCCGACGATGAACTTCTGCAGGTTGCCGCCCGACAGGCTCGTCGCAGTCGCCTCCGGTCCAGCGGCTTGGACCTTGAAGCGCTCGATGACACGCCGCGCCAACGCAGTCACGTCGCGTGTATGGATCCAACCGGAACGACCGATCGTTTCGGTCCGCGTCAGCAGCGTGTTCTGCGCGAGTGACAAGGTCGGCACCGCACCGCGGCCGAGCCGATCCTCGGGAACGGAGTGTTGCCCCGCGTCGCGGCGCCGCCGTGGCGACCAGTGCCCGGCCGGCTGATCGAACAGCCGAATCGAGCTCGGCACGGCGCGCGGGTCCTCGCCCGACAACGCGGCCATCAGCTCCTGCTGGCCGTTGCCCGACACGCCGGCGATGCCGACGATCTCGCCGGCGCGCACGTCGAACGAGATGTCGTGCAGGTTCATGCCGAACGGATCCTGCTTCGCGAGCGTCAAGTCACGCACCGCGAGCACGACCTCGCCAGGCTGCGCGCGCTGATGACGCAACGGCGGCGGCTCGGCGCCGATCATCAATCGCGACAGGCTGGCGTTGCTCTCCTTCGTCGGGTCGACCTCGCCGGTGACCTTGCCGGCGCGCAGCACCGTGCAGTGGTGGCACAGCGCGCGAATCTCGTCGAGCTTGTGGCTGATGTAGAGGATGCTGCAGCCCTCGCTCGCGAGCTGGCGCAGCGTGACGAACAGCGTGCCGACGGCTTGCGGCGTCAGCACCGAGGTCGGCTCGTCGAGGATCAGCAGCTGCGGATTCGTCATCAGCGCACGCACGATCTCGACCCGCTGGCGCTCGCCGACCGACAAGCTGTGCACCGGACGCAGGGGGTCGACATCGAGGCCGTAGACCTTGGCCACGTCGGTGATGCGTTGGGTGACCTCGCTGAGCGACAGCGTTTTCTCCAACCCGAGCCAGACGTTCTCGGCCGCGGTCAGCGTGTCGAACAGGCTGAAGTGCTGGAACACCATCGCGATACCGAGCTGCCGCGCTTCGTGCGGGTTGCGAATGGCGACCGGCTGACCGTTCCAACGGATCTCGCCTTCGTCGGGGCGGACGGCACCGTAGATGATCTTCATCAGCGTCGACTTGCCGGCCCCGTTCTCACCGAGCACCGCATGGATCTCGCCCGGCTTGACGCGCAGGTCGACGCGGTCGTTGGCTTTGACGGCGGGGTACTGCTTGGTGATGGAGATCAGTTCGAGGCGGAGCATTTGAGTTCACATTCCGCGCTCGTAGCGCAGCACTCCCGCCACCCGCGCACTCACCAAATTCCTCTCATCCCCAAGCGTCATCCACGCAAACACCCGCTCATGCAATCCCTGCGCGACCTCCAGCCGGCGCTCAGCGACAGCTCCCACCGCCCAGTCCCACACGCACACATCCGCCGCACAGCCGACACTCAACGAGCCGATCTCGCGCGACAAGCCGAGCGCCTGCGCGGCGCCGAGCGTCGATGCATGCAAGGCCTTCCACGCCGTCAGCCGTTCGCCGGCCATCGCCTGCACCTTGTACGCGTCGGCGAGCGTTCGCAACATCGACAAGCTCGTCCCGCCGCCGACATCGGTCGCGACGCTGACCGGCACGGCCGCCGCTTCGGCCGCGCGCCAGTCGAACAGCCCACTGCCGAGGAACAGGTTCGATGACGGGCTGTGCGCAATTTGCGCGCCGGCATCGCGCAACGCTGCGCGGTCGTCGTCGTCGAGCCAGATGCCGTGCGCGAAAACGCCGCGGGCGTTCAACAAGCCGGCGCGGTCGTAGACGTCGAGATAACTGCGCGCCTCGGGGAACAGCTCGCGTACCCATGCGACCTCGTCGCGGCTTTCGGCAAGATGCGTCTGCATGTAGACGCCGGGGAACGACGTGCACAGCCGCCCCGCCATCGCGAGTTGTTCCGGTGTGCTGCACGGTGCGAAGCGCACCGTCACCGCATACGCGAGACGGTCCTTGCCGTGCCAGCAATCGATGAGGTCGACGCAGTCGCGCGCCGCCTGATCCACGTCGTCGCGCAGACCGTCGGGCGCATGCCGGTCCATCAGCACCTTGCCGGCGATGAGTCGCATGCCGCGCTGCTGCGCTGCGGCGAACAAGGCGTCGGCGCTGTGTTTGTGAACGGTGGGGAACACGACCGCGCTGGTCGTGCCATGGGCGAACAGCGCATCGAGAAAACGTGCTGCGCCGGCACGCGCCTCATCGAGGTCGGCGTAGCGCCGCTCGGCCGGAAAGGTGTAGGTCTTCAGCCAGTCGAGCAAGCCGCTGCCGTAGCTCGCGATCACGTCGAGCTGCGGGCTGTGCACATGCGTGTCGATGAAGCCCGGCAGGATCAGGCAGCCGCGATGGTCGTGCCGCGCCCAGCTCTCGTCGAGCGGCGCGTCGCCCGCCTGCGCGCCGGCGATGCGCCCGTCTTCGATCAGCAGCCAGTGGTCGGCGCGGTAGCGCAGCGCAGGCGATTCGACCTCGCCCCACTGCGGCGCGGCAACGAAGTCGAGCAGGTCGCCGCGCAGCGCGATGCGCTGCTGCGCCAGCGCTGCGGAAGCGCTCATCGGAACATCGGCCATATCGCCGGCATCGTATACACACAGGGGTCATTGGCGTTAAGTTTCGGATATGAGCCCTCGACCGATTCGCTTCTACCACCGCGGCCAGCTCGTCGACGCTGTCGCCGGCGCGCCGACGCGCACGATCCTCGACTGGCTGCGCGAAGACGCGCGCTGCACCGGCACCAAGGAAGGCTGCAACGAGGGCGATTGCGGTGCCTGCGTCGTCGTCGTCGGCGAGTTGCCCGAGCATGCCGATCCGGCGAGCGCCGTCGTTCGCGGTCTCGCGTTGAAACCCGTCAATGCCTGCCTGCAGTTCGTGCCGACGCTGCACGGCAAGGCCTTGTTCACCATCGAAGACTTGAGAGCGACGAACGCCGGCCGGCTTCACCCCGCGCAGCAGGCGATGGTCGAATGCCACGGCTCGCAATGCGGCTTCTGCACCCCGGGTTTCGTGATGTCGCTGTGGTCGACCTACGAGCGACACCAGGCTTGCGGAACGCGGCCGACGCGCCAGCAACTGGCCGACGACTTGTCGGGCAACCTGTGCCGCTGCACCGGCTACCGGCCGATTCTCGACGCGGGGCAGCGGATGTTCGATCTGCCGTCGATGCCGCTCGACACGGCGCCGGTGATCGCGGCATTGCGCGGCATCGATGCCGACACTGCATTCGCGAGCGGCGGCTTCCATGCACCGCACACGCTGAACGCACTCGCTGCGCTGCGCGAGCAACTCCCGCAGGCGCGGTTGCTCGCCGGCGCGACCGACATCGGCGTGTGGGTCAACAAGCAGTTCAAGTCGCTCGGCGACATCATCTACATCGGCGACGTCGATGAGTTGAAGCGCATCGAAGCGCGTGACGGCGAGCTGCACATCGGCGCCGGCGCGTCGCTCGAGGCGGCGTGGGCGGCCCTCGCGAAGCGCCACCCAACGCTGACCGACATGTGGCTGCGCTTCGCGTCGCCGCCGATCCGCCATTCCGGCACGATGGGCGGCAACGTCGCGAACGGCTCGCCGATCGGGGACAGCGCGCCGGTGCTGATGGCGCTCGGCGCGCAGATCGAGCTGCGCCGCGGGTCGCAGGTGCGCCGCATGCCGCTCTCGGGCTTCTACGTCGGCTACATGACGAACCGGCTCGAGTCCGGCGAGTTCGTGCAAGGCATCGCGGTACCCGATGCGTCGTCCGAGCTGCACGTCCGTGCGTACAAGATCAGCAAGCGTTTCGACTCCGACATCTCGGCCGTGGGCGCGGGTCTCGCGATCGAGCTCGACGGCGACATCGTGAAGCAAGCTCGGCTCGTGTTCGGCGGAATGGCCGCGATCGTCAAGCACGCGGTGCGGGCTGAAGCCGCGCTCATCGGCCGGCCGTGGACGCAAGCGAGCGTCGATGCCGCGAAAGCCGCGCTCGCGCTCGACTTCACGCCGCTGACCGATCTGCGCGCGAGCGCGGGCTATCGCTTGCGCGTTGCGCAAAATCTGTTGCAGCGCTTCTGGCTCGAGACGCGTCGCGTCGATCCTCTTTCGATCCAGGCGACGAGCGTGTGGAGCGTGATGCCGCATGTCCTGGCATCGGGCTGAAATGAAACACTCTCTTCCCGCGCAATCCACTCCTTCCTCAGCGCGAACGGAAAGGGTGGACGCGCGCGTCGGCATCAGCCAACCGCACGAATCGGCTCATCTGCATGTTGCCGGTGAAGCAGCCTACATCGACGATCTGCCCGAACTCGCCGGGACGCTGCACGCCGCGCTTGGCCTGTCGCCGATTGCGCATGGCCGCATCACCGGCGTCGCGCTGGAAAGGATTCGCGCCCTCCCCGGTGTCGTCTGCGTGCTCAGTGCCGCCGACATCCCCGGCCCCAACGATTGCGGCGCGATTGCGCACGACGACCCGATCCTCGCCGACGGCGAAGTGCGCTTCGTCGGCCAGCCGGTGTTCGCGGTCATCGCAACCACGCGCGACATCGCGCGACGCGCCGCAGCGCTTGCCGGCGAGGTGCTACAGATCGACCCGCTGCCAGCCGTGCTGACGGCGAAAGAGGCGCATTCGAAAGGCGAGTACGTGCTGCCGGCGATGCACCTCACGCGCCACACGCGCGATGGCGGCGCGCGCGCGGCCATTGACCACGCGCCGCATCGCCTGCGCGGCACGTTCGCAGTCGGCGGGCAGGAGCAGTTCTACCTCGAAGGCCAGATCAGCTATGCGATCCCGAAGGAAGACGACGCGATGCTCGTGCATTGCTCGACGCAGCACCCGAGCGAGATGCAGCACGCCGTAGCGCGTGCGCTGAAGCTGCGATCGCACCAGGTACAGGTCGAATGCCGGCGCATGGGCGGTGGCTTCGGCGGCAAGGAGTCGCAGTCGGCGCAGTTCGCCTGCATCGCGGCCGTCGCGGCGAAGACATTGAATCGACCGGTCAAGCTGCGCGTCGACCGCGACGACGATTTCCTCATCACCGGGCGGCGTCACGGCTTCGATTACGAGTACGAGGCCGGCTACGACGACGACGGTCGGCTGCTCGGTGTCGAGATCACGCTGGTCTCGCACGCCGGCCACTCGGCCGACCTGTCGGGGCCGGTGATGACGCGCGCGCTGTGCCACGTCGACAACGCCTACTGGCTGCCCGATGTCGCGCTGCACGGTCACTCGGCGAAGACGAACACGCAGAGCAACACGGCGTTTCGCGGCTTTGGCGGGCCGCAGGGCGCGATCGTCACCGAAGTCATCGTCGACAACGTGGCGCGCGCGCTCGGGCGTGATCCGCTCGACGTGCGGCGCGTCAACTTCTACGGCACCGGCGAGCGCAACACCACGCCTTACGGCCAGACAATTGAGGACAACATCATTCACGAGATCGTCGACGAGCTCGAGCGGACCAGCGACTACCGCGCGCGCCGCGCCGCGCTTGCCGAGTTCAACGCAGCGAGCGCGCTGCTCAAGCGCGGCATCGCATTGACCCCCGTCAAGTTCGGCATCTCGTTTAACGTGCAGCACCTGAACCAGGCCGGCGCATTGGTGCATGTCTACGGCGACGGCTCGATCCTCGTGAACCACGGCGGCACCGAGATGGGACAGGGCCTGAACACCAAGGTCGCGCAGGTCGTCGCGCATGAGCTCGGCGTCGGCTTCGAGCGGGTTCGAGTCACCGCGACCGACACGCAGAAGGTCGCCAATACCTCGGCGACGGCGGCGTCGAGCGGCAGCGATTTGAACGGCAAGGCCGCGCAGGATGCGGCGCGACAGATCCGCGAGCGGCTTGCGACGGTGGCGGCTTCGCTGCACGGCGGCGAGGCATCGGCCGTGCGCTTCGCCAACGACGAGGTGCATGTCAATGGACAGCGCATGCCATTCAACGAGCTCGTGATGCGCGCCTACACGAGCCGCGTTCAGCTGTGGTCCGACGGCTTCTACGCGACACCCGGCCTGCACTGGGACCGCGAGCGCATGCAAGGCCGGCCGTTCTACTACTTCGCTTACGGCGCCGCGGTCAGCGAGATCGTCGTCGACACGCTGAGCGGCGAATGGAAGCTCTTGCGCGCCGACCTGCTGCACGACGTCGGACGCTCGCTGAACCCCGCCGTCGACATCGGCCAGATCGAAGGCGCGTTCATTCAAGGCATGGGCTGGCTGACGCTGGAAGAGCTGGTG
>VBCQ01000205.1 GCA_005882155.1 Betaproteobacteria bacterium | reverse complement strand
GCCCGCCGCGAATTTGCAGCGGATCGCAGGTCAGACGCTGCCCGTCCTGCCAGATCCAGTGCGTGTCGATCGCCGTGATGCGCCCCGGCGCGGCGGCCGCGACATGGGTGAACATCGCGAGCGACACGTCGAAGTGATTGTTCGAATGCGATCCCCATGTCAGCCCCCACTCATGACACAGCTGCGCCACGCGAACCGAGCCTTGCATCGTCCAGAAATGCGGGTCGGCGAGCGGGATGTCGACCGCATGCAGCGCGA
>VBCQ01000203.1 GCA_005882155.1 Betaproteobacteria bacterium | reverse complement strand
CGAAGGTCGGGAGTTCGACTCTTCTCACCGGCACCACCAACAAGGGCTTGGCTTCGGCCAGGCCCTTTGTTTTGGGCTGTCACGTGACGCACCAGGTTGCATAGCGGCTCCAGGTGAGTTCCATCAGCGCCCAGCCCGACGCGAGCACGAGGCCCGCACCTGCCAAGCGCAAACCGAGAGACGCCAAGCCCGCCGGCGAGGTCGCTTTGCCGCGCCACCCCGACCAGCGGGCCCATACCCAGGGCGCAAGCAGCAACGCCGGCATCGAGCCAATGGCAAAGCCCGCCATGACGAGCGCGCCCCTCTGCGGGCTGCTCGCGAGCGCGGACAGCAGCAACGCGCCTTGCAATGCCGCGCAGGGCCAGGCCACCCATGCGAGGCCCGCGAGCCCCGATCGCAGCGGCCGGCGCCGACGTGCCACGATGCGCACCGGCACCGCGCCATCGCGCTTCATCCAGTGGAGCTGCCGACCGGTGGCGATCCACCACAAGCCCAGCGCAAGGAAGGCCAGTTGCAGCAAGGTCCACAGCGGCCGCAGCACAGGCACCGTCTGGCTCCACGCGCCGAGCGCCGACATGCTGCCCGCCGCCAGCGCGCCCGCGGCCATGTAGCCGAGCAGGCGACCGAGCTGGAAGCCGGCCGCATTGCGCTTGCAGCCGCTCGTCAGCGCCGCGCACGGTGCTCCGCACATCAGCGCGCAATGCGGCGTCGCGGCCACGCCCATCGCCAGCCCGCCCAGGACCAACGATGCATCCATCAGATGATTCGCGAGAAGCGTTCGCGCAGTTGGTCGGTCCGCAAGTAGCGGTCGAACACCATCGCCACGGCGCGCACCACATACCAGCCCGCCGCGGTGACCTGAATCGCGCTCGGCTCGATCTCCACCAGGCCCGCCTCGGCGAGCGGCGCGAGCTGCTCGATCTCAGCGCCATGATCACCGCGCGGCGAACCAGGTCGTCGCGGGTCAGCGCGATGCCGCGCACGACCGGCAACTGGCCTTGACGCAGCGCGTCGTAATACTCCGGCAGCGTCTTCGCGTTCTGCTGGTAGCTCGCACCCATGCGGCCGATCGCGGACACGCCCAGACCGATCAAGTCGCAATCGGGCTGCGTGCTGTAGCCCTGAAAGTTGCGGTGCAACCGGCCCTGCCGCTTGGCGACGGCCAGCGCATCGTCGGGCAGTGCGAAGTGGTCCATTCCGATGTAGCTGTAACCGCGGCCGAGAAAGCCGGCGATCGCGCCGCCCAGCATCGCAACGCGCTGCGCCGCGCTCGGCAACTCGTCGGCGACGATGCGGCGCTGCGGCTTGAAGCGCTGCGGCAGATGCGCGTAGGCGTAGAGCGCGATGCGGTCGGGGCGCAGCTCGCCGATCTGCTGCACGGTGCGCGCGAAGCTTTCGGGAGTCTGGCGCGGCAGGCCGTAGATCAGGTCGGCGTTGATCGATTCGAAGCCGAGTGCCCGCGCGCTGCTCATCAACTCGCGCACGCTGTCGTAGGGCTGAACGCGGTGCACCGCCTGCTGCACTTGCGGGTCGAAGTCCTGCACGCCGAAGCTGATGCGATTGAAGCCGAGCTGGCGCAGATGCGCCAGGCGCGCCGGCGTGACGGTGCGCGGATCGACTTCGATCGACATTTCTGCATGGCTTGGAATACGAAACGCGCGCCGCAGCGACGTGACCAAGCGATCCAGCTCGGCATCGGACAGAAAAGTCGGAGAGCCGCCGCCGAAATGCAGTTGCGACAGCGGCTGGCTCGCGCCGAGCGCGGCATGCACGAGGCCGATCTCGGCATCGAGCGCGTCGAGGTATTCCGCCGCGCGATCGTGGTGCTTGGTGATGACCTTGTTGCAGGCGCAGTAGTAGCACACCGATTCGCAAAACGGGATGTGCACGTACACCGACAGCAGCGACGTGCCGCCGACCGTTGCACCGTGTGCGCGCTGCGACAGCATGCGCAGTGCGTCGGCCGGGCCGAAGGCTTCGACGAAGCGGTCGGCGGTCGGGTACGAGGTGTAGCGCGGGCCCGGTGCGTCGAAGCGGCGCAGCAAGGCGTCGCAGAGTACCGGGTCCGCGTCGGCGCGTATGGTCGAGGATGTTGCAGTCATGGCCGAACACTGTGCCCAAGCGCGTCGCCGCGAACCTTGACCTGGCGCAAGGCACGCGCGCAGCGGCGGCCAAACAATCACCTTGTTGAGCCACATCATGAGCCGCGCCTCCCCATGACCGCACACCCTGCCCTGACGCCGATCAAGGCCGCGTCGCTGAAAGTCGCCTGCTCGAGCTGCAACCTGCGCGAGCTGTGTCTGCCGGTGGGGTTTTCGGAGCAGGAGCTCGAGCGGCTCGACACGCTGGTCGCCACGCGCCGCCTGGTGCGCCGCGGCGATACGCTGTTTCGCAGCGGTGACCCGTTCGAATCGGTCTACGCGGTGCGCACCGGCTTCTTCAAGACACGCGTCTCGTCGGAAGACGGGCGCGATCAGGTGACGGGCTTCCAGATGGCTGGCGAGCTGCTGGGCCTGGACGGAATCAGCACTGACCGGCACAGCTGCGACGCGGTGGCGCTCGAAGACTCGCAGGTTTGCGTGATTCCCTACGGCCAGCTCGAGCACCTGTCGCGCGAGTTCACCGACCTGCAGCGCCAGTTCCACCAGCATGCGGGCCGAAGAGCGCCTGGCAGCGTTTCTGCTCAATCTCGCGCAACGGCTGAAGGCGCGTGGCTTCTCACCGTCCGCGCTGGTGCTGCGAATGACGCGCGAAGAGATCGGCACCTACCTCGGGCTCAAGCTTGAAACGGTGAGCCGCTGCTTCTCGAAGTTTCAAGACGACGGCGTGCTGGAGGTCAAGCAGCGACAGATCCGCATCGTGGATCACGCGGCGCTGGAGAAGATAGTCAACGGCGCGAGTTGCTGAATCACGTCGGTCAGGCTGCCGGCGACTCCAGCAATCGCGTGATCGCCCCCGCCAGCGCGATCACACCCCAGAAGATGAAGAAGGTCACCGAGTAGACCGCGCTGCGCGACCAGGCTATGGGTTCGGCGCCGAACCAGTGCAGGCTCATCGGGTCGACGACGGCGAACACCAGCATCTCCAGCACGCCGGCCATCAGGAACGCCGGCCACAGGATCAGCAGCGCGCGTTCACGCCGCGGCCGCGCGGCGGCCGGGGCAGGCTCGCGCAACTCAACGATGCGCTGCGACGGCATGGTTGCGTGCTTGGGTCGCGGGGGTCAGCGTGCCGGCGTGCGGCGCTGCCGTTTCGCGCGTCTCTCGCAGCGGCGTGTCGCCGCCGCGCACCGCGAGCACCAGCGTGGCCAGGCTCGCGGCCACCACCAGCGCGGGGCCGCCGATCACGAGCCAGACCATGCGCACACGCCACCATGGCAGTACGGGCAGAACATCGCGTGGATTCACGTTCGTCTCCTCATCAGCGTGGTACGACAAAAGTCGACTTCTCGCTCACCGCAGACGATGCATCGCTCGCAGTCGCGATCTGGAATCGAATCGGGTGCGCGCCCGGGCCCAGCGCCTGCGCCGACTGCGGAGGCACGCGCACTGCGAGCGTCACCCAACGCGCCTGCGCGGGCGCCACGTCGATCTCGGCGGAGTGCGCCAACTCGGCGCCGGCAATGCCTTGCACGCCGACGCGA
>VBCQ01000201.1 GCA_005882155.1 Betaproteobacteria bacterium | reverse complement strand
GGCCGCCTTGCACTTCGTCGAACGTGGTCTGGCGGCGAATGAAGTCGAGCGTCGGCCGCACCGTCTTCGGCGCGTCGGTGTAGTACCAGGTGTTGAGCTTGTCGAAGCTCGCCACTGCGTGCTTGGGTTGCGGCGTAGCCTCTACGCCATGCAGCCACGCATCGATGTGCCGCGCGGCTTTCTTGCCGTGGCCGATCGCGACCGTGACGTTGCGCTCGGCCGGCACCATGTCGCCGCCGGCGAAGATGCCTTCGTGGCCGGTCATCATTCGGTGGTTGACCTGCACGACGCCGTCGCGGATCTCGAGACCGGGCACGTCGTCGAGCAGCGACAAGTCGACGTCCTGGCCGAGCGCAAGCACCAGCGAGTCGGCCGCCAGCGTCTCGAACTCGCCGGTCGGCTGCGGAAAGCCTTTCGCGTCGAGCTTCATCTTCTCGACGGTGATCGAGCCGTCGCCGGCGTGCTTGATGGTCGACAGCCACTTGATCATCACGCCTTCTTCGAGCGCGTCTTCGACCTCGAAGTCGTGCGCCGGCATCTTCTCGCGCGTGCGGCGGTAGACGATGACGGCCTCGGTGGCACCGAGCCGGCGCGCGGTGCGTGCGACGTCGATCGCGGTGTTGCCGCCGCCGTAGACAACGACGCGCCGGCCGAGCATCGGCGGCTCGGCGCCTTCCATCGAGCGCAGCACGGCGACCGCATCGAGCACCTTGGCCGAGTCGCCGGCGGGGATGAAGGCGCGCTTGGCGATGTGCGCGCCGACCGCGAGGAAGGCCGCGTCGAAGCTGCCTTGCTTCATCGTCTCGACGATGTTGGCCACCTTGCGGCCGTACTCGATCGCGACGCCGAGGTCGACGATGCGCTGCACTTCGGAATCGAGCACGTCGCGCGGCAGGCGGTACTTCGGAATGCCGAAGCGCATCATGCCGCCCGGCAGCGGGCCAGCCTCGTGAATCGTCACGTGGTGGCCGAGCCGCGCGAGGTGATACGCGGCCGACAGGCCCGACGGACCCGCGCCGACGATCAGCACGCGCTTGCCCGACAGCGCGCCCGGCTTGTCGAAAGTCCAGCCGCGCTTGATCGCCTCGTCGCCGAGAAAACGCTCGACCGAATTGATGCCCACCGGCGAGTCGACGCGGCCACGATTGCATTGGCTTTCGCAGCTGTGATAGCAAACGCGCCCCATGACGGCGGGGAACGGGTTGTGCTCGACAAGATGGCGCCACGCGGTCTCGTAGTCGCCCGACTCGGCGTGAAAGAGCCAGCCTTGGATGTCTTCGCCAGCAGGACATTCTTGGTTGCAGGGTGGCAGGTGAGTCACATACACCGGCCGCTCGGTGCGCCACGATCCGGTGTGATTCGCAAGCGACGAGCCGACATCGAGCGTGATCGCGAATGGCTTTTGCATGGTCATGCTGCCGACTCCAGAAGCCCATAGCGCCTGATGTTTCGATCGGCGATCGATTGCATGCGAGCGATCGTTTCGACGTCGGGCTCTTTGCCGAACAGATGCGCGAAGCGGCGCTGTGGCGAGAGGTATTCCTCGACCGGCACTTGGCGTCGAATCTTGCTCACCCGCGAGACCTCGCCGAACACCGCTTCGAAGACCGGGAAGAGGCCGCATTCATGCGCGAGCCGCGCGAGGCGGATCGTGTCGTGCGAGGCCGCGCCCCAGCCGAGAGGGCAGGGCACGAGGATGTGGATGTAGCGCGCGCCGCGGATCGCCATCGCGGTGCGCACCTTGCTCTCGAGGTCGCGCAGATCGGCCACCGTGGCGGTGGCGACATACGGAATCTCGTGCGCCATCGCGATCTGCGGCAGGTTCTTGCCTTGGCCGAAGCCATTGCCAGGCTGCGGGCCGACCACGCCGGTGTTCATGTAGGCCTCGTTGTCGTAGCAGATGTAGAGCACGTCGTCGTTGCGCTCGAACATGCCCGACAGGCAACCGAAGCCGATGTCGGTCGTGCCGCCGTCGCCGCCTTGCGCGACGACGCGCACGTCGCGGCCCTTGACGCGCATCGCGGCGGCGATGCCGGTTCCGACCGCCGCCGCGTTGCCGAACAGTGAATGGATCCATGGGATCTGCCACGAGGTCTCGGGGTAGGGCGTGGAGAACACTTCGAGGCAGCCGGTCGCGTTGGCCGCGATCAATTGGCCTTGCGTCGCCTGCATCGCCGCATCGATCGCATAGCGCGCGCCGAGCGCTTCGCCGCAACCCTGGCACGCGCGGTGTCCCGAGTTGAGCGAGTTGGTGCGTTCCATGTTGGCTTGCACCGAACGCTGATCGGGCGCGAGCAGGCGGTTGCCGACGGTGAAGGTGCCGGTCTGATAGAACTTGACGACGCTGTCCATCGCGTTTATCCGATGCGCGACGCGACGGTGCCGATGTCGCGCAAGATGCCTTCGGCCACCGGGCCCGAGCGGCGGCTCTTCTTCTCGCGCTCGAGCACGCGGTTGACGAGCGTCTCGGCCATCGCGTCGATGAGAAGACGATGCAGCGAGCTCTTCGTGATGGCCCGGCCGCCGAGTCCCGCGACGACGGTGACTACCGGCTGTGGCCGGTCGCGCAAGGCCATGCGGACGTCGCGCGAGACGATTCCGCCGATGCCGACCGCGAAACACTTCTCGACGACGACGACGCGCTTCGCATGCCCAAGCGCGCTGCGCAATTCGCTGATCGGGAACGGACGGAACGAGGTAATGCCGATCACGCCGATCGCGTTGCCCAGCTCGCGCAGCTCGTCGATCGTGTCCTTGATCGTGCCGAGCACCGAGCCGAGCGCGACGACGATGGTGTGGGCATCTTCGGCGCGGTACGTGGTGATGAGCCCGCCCGCGTCGCGGCCGAACAACTGCTTGAACTCGCCCGCTACCGACGGCATGTACTGCAGCGCTTGCATTTGCTTCGCATGCGCGAGGTAGCGAACTTCGGTGAAGGCCTCGGGCCCG
>VBCQ01000202.1 GCA_005882155.1 Betaproteobacteria bacterium | reverse complement strand
CGAGCTGTTCGATACGCCGTTCTACACGCGCTTTCGCAGCCTCGTGAACTGGTGCGTGCAGCACCGCTGGATCACGATCGGCCTGACGATCGGCACTCTGGTGCTCGGCCTCGTCGGTATGGGCAAGGTCCAGAACCAGTTCTTCCCCGATTCGAGCCGGCTCGAAGTGCTGGTCGACCTGTGGTACCCGGAAGGCACGTCGTTCAGCGCGAACGAAGAAGTCACCAAGCGCGTCGAGTCGCGTATTGCGAAGCTCGATGGCGTCGACCATGTGACGACGTGGATCGGTAGCGGCCTGCCGCGTTTCGCCCTGGTGCTTGATCAGATCTTTCCGCAGAGCAACGTCAGCCAGTTGGTCGTGCTGCCGAAGGACCAGGCTTCGCGCGAGCGGCTGCGCAAGATGCTGCCGGAGATTCTCGCGACCGAGTTCCCCGAGGCGCGCGGCCGCGCCAAGCTGCTGCCCAACGGCCCGCCGGTCGCGTATCCGGTGCAGTTTCGTGTCGTCGGTCCTGATCCAACGAAGGTACGTGCCTATGCCGACGAGGTCAAGGCGATCATGCGCGGCAACCCGAACCTGCGCGGCATCAACGACAACTGGAACGAGTCGGTGAAGACGCTGCGACTCGAGGTCGACCAGGACAAGGCGCGCGCACTCGGCGTGTCGAGCCAGGCAATCGCGCAAGCGGCGCGGACGATCAACAGCGGCAGCACCGTCGGCCAGTACCGCGACGGCGACCGCTTGATCGACATCGTGTTGCGTCAGCCGCTCGAAGAGCGCAACCAGATCACCGACCTCGCGAGCGCGTACGTGCCGACGACGACCGGCCGCAGCATCCCGCTCGGGCAGGTCGCACAGGCCAGGTTCGCGTGGGAGCCGGGCGTGCTGTGGCGCGAAGGGCGCGACTACGCGGCCACCGTGCAGGGCGATATCGTCGAAGGCATGCAGGGCGCGACGGTGACGGCGCAGCTCAATCCGCTGTTCGCGCCGATTCGCGCGAAGCTGCTGCCGGGCTACCGCATCGACGTGGCCGGTGCGGTCGAAGAAAGCAGCAAAGGCCAAGGCTCGATCGCGGTCGGCTTGCCGGTGGCGCTGTTCATCATGTTCACGCTGTTGATGCTGCAGCTGCACAGCTTCAGCCGCGCGATCCTCGCGTTCCTGACCGGCATCTGGGGCATCGCCGGCGTGGCGGGCGCGTTGCTGCTGCTGAATCGGCCGTTCGGTTTCGTCGCCTTGCTCGGCGTGATTGCGCTGCTCGGCATGATCATTCGCAACTCGGTGATCTTGCTCGATCAGATCGAGAAGGATCGGCAAGCGGGCGTGCCGACCTGGACCGCGATCGTCGAAGCCGCGGTGCGGCGCTTGCGCCCCATCGTGCTGACCGCGGCGGCCGCAGTGCTCGCGATGATCCCGCTGTCGCGCAGCGTTTTCTGGGGCCCGATGGCCGTGGCCATCATGGGCGGCCTGGTCGTTGCGACGGTGCTCACGCTGCTCGCTTTGCCGGCGATGTACGCCGCGGCATTCCGCGTCAAGCCGCCCGATCAGGAACGGCTCGCCGCAGCCGGCTAAAATCGTGCAGCAGTGAGAAGGGGTCGCCACCGGCGACCCCGCTCTCCTTCTGACGATGCCCCCTCGCGCGGGTGGCGAAATTGGTAGACGCACCAGGTTTAGGTCCTGACGCCAGCAATGGTGTGCGGGTTCGAGTCCCGCCCCGCGCACCACAACGAGTGAAAGTTTTTGATCATGGCCGTGACTGTTGAAACCCTCGAGAAACTCGAACGCCGCATCACGCTGACGCTGGCCGCCGACACCATCAGCAGCGAGGTCGAATCGCGCTTGAAGCGCCTGTCGCGCACCGTCAAGGCCGACGGCTTTCGGCCCGGCAAGGTGCCGATGAGCGTGGTCGCGCAGCGCTACGGCTACTCGGTGCAATACGAAGTGATGAACGACAAGGTCGGCCAGGCGTTTGCCGAAGCGACGACCGAAGCCAAGCTGCGCGTTGCCGGCCCGCCGAAGATCACCGAGAAGGAAGGCGCCGGCGAGGGCAAGCTCGCATTCGACGCGACCTTCGAGATCTACCCCGAGGTCAAGCTCGGCGATCTGAGCACGGCCGAAGTCGAGCGCGTGTCGACCGAAGTGACCGATGCTGCGATCGACAAGACGCTGGACATTCTGCGCAAGCAGCGCCGCACCTTCGCGCAGCGGCCCGCGAGCGAGGGCGCGGCCGAAGGCGACCGCGTCACGATCGACTTCGAAGGCAAGATCGACGGCGTGCCGTTCGATGGCGGCAAGGCGGAGGGCTTCCAATTCATGATCGGCGAAGGCCAGATGCTCGAGACCTTCGACAAGGCCGTGCGCGGCATGAAGGCCGGCGAATCGAAGACCTTCCCGCTGCAGTTCCCAGCCGACTACCACGGCAAGGATGTGGCCGGCAAGGAAGCCGACTTCCTCGTCACGGTGAAGAAGATCGAGGCGCAGCATCTGCCCGAAGTCAACGAGGCGTTCGCCAAGTCGCTCGGCATCAAGGAAGGCACCGTTGAAGGTCTGCGTGCCGACGTCAAGCGCAACCTCGAGCGCGAAGTGAAGTTCCGCGTGCTGGCGCGCAACAAGGCCGCGGTGATGGACGCATTGGTCAAGAACGCCGAGCTCGACGTGCCGAAGTCGCTGATCGCGAACGAGACCGAACGAATGATCGAGAACGCGCGTGCCGATCTGAAGAAGCGCGGAGTCAAAGACGCCGAGACGACGCCGATCCCGGCCGACATCTTCCAGCCGCAGGCTGAGCGTCGCGTTCGCCTGGGCCTCGTCGTGGCCGAGCTCGTTCGCTCCAACAACTTGCAAGCCAAGCCGGCGCAGCTGCAGGCGCACATCGAAGAGATGGCGCAAAGCTACGAGAAGCCGTCGGAAGTCGTTCGCTGGTACCTCGGTGACCGCCAGCGCATGGCTGAAGTCGAAGCGGTGGTGGTTGAAAACAACGTCGCCGAGTTCGTGCTGAGCAAGGCCAAAGTCACCGACAAGGTTCTGCCGTTCGACGAGCTGATGGCCGCCTGATTGCGCTGCAACAAGCGAAGGCACCGTGCCCTGGGGCCGGTGCCTTCGTCTTTATGTGGGCACTCTCTTGTCGCGACATAATCGAACCCAACATTCGTCGTTCCTCTTTCCCCAAGGACCTCCATGAGCGCGCTGGACACAAAGAACCTGGGCATGGTGCCCATCGTCATCGAGCAGTCGGGGCGCGGCGAGCGTGCCTACGACATCTATTCGCGGCTGCTGCGCGAGCGTGTCATCTTCCTCGTCGGACCGGTCAGCGACCAGTCGGCGAATCTGGTTGTCGCGCAGCTGCTGTTTCTGGAAAGCGAGAACCCCGACAAGGACATTTCGTTCT
>VBCQ01000200.1 GCA_005882155.1 Betaproteobacteria bacterium | reverse complement strand
GGCCAATGTCGGCGCGGCGTGGCGCGAGGCGCTGCATCGCGACGCCCCGCAGTCGGTGAGCGCAGGCGCCGCCAAATGACTGCGGCCATCACGTCGATGCGCCAGTCGCTGGCCGCTGCCGAGCCGGGCGGCTACGTCGTCTATCTGGGCTTCTTGCTGATCCTCGCGGTGTTCGCCGTCGTGCTGCGCGACGATGGCTTCCTCACCGTCGCCAACCTGCTCAATATCGTCTTGCAGACCACGCCGATCACCGTGATGGCGGTGGGCACGGTGTTCGTGCTGACGGCACGCGAGATCGACTTGTCGATCGGCTCCGTCGTCGCGCTGTCTGCTCTCGTCTGCGCCGTGGTGTTGCGCGATCACAGCCCGGTCGTGGCCGTGCTGGCGGCGCTCGCGGTCGGCGCGTTCGTCGGCCTCTTCAACGGCGTGCTGATCACGCGCTGGCGGCTGCCATCGTTCCTCGTCACGCTCGCCACCTTGGGGCTGCTGGCGGGCGTCGGCCGCCTCGTCACCAATCTGCAGTCGGTGCCCGTGACCGACGAGCGCTTCATCGCCTTCTTCGGCTCGGGCTCGCTCGGCCCCGTGCCTGGCCTTGTCGTCTGGTCGCTGGTCGCTCTGGGCATCGGACATGTCGTGTTTCGGCAGACGCGGTTCGGGGCGCATGTGCTCGCGATCGGCGACAACGCTGCGGCGGCGCGCGTGTGCGGCATCCGTGTCGAGCGCGATCGCGTGATCGTCATGATGCTGAGCGGCGGGTCTGCGGCGCTCGCCGGCATCCTCTACTGCGGCCGGCTGCAAGGCGCGCGCTACACGCTCGGCGAATCGGACCTGATGACCGTCATCGCTGCGGTGATCATCGGCGGCACCCGGCTCAACGGCGGCACCGGCTCGGTCGTCGGCGCGGTGGTCGGCTCGCTGATCATGGGCATGCTCAACAACGGCTTGATCCTGATGGGACTGACGGTCGCCGAGCAAATGATCGTTCGCGGCGCCATCATCCTCGTCGCCGTCGCGCTCACGCTGCGTGATGATCAGAAGGCCTGACCATGCATGGCCCCGTGCTCAGCCTCACGAACCTGCGCAAGGAATTCGGCGGCAACGTCGCGATCCACGACTTCAGCCTCGAGGTCTATCCGGGCGAAATCGTCGCGCTGGTCGGCGACAACGGCGCCGGCAAGACGACGCTCGTGAAAATAGTCTCGGGCGTGCATCGCCCGACGGCCGGCCACATCGCGATCGATGGACGCAACGCTGTGCTCGCCGATGCGAGCGACGCGCGGCGCCTCGGCATCGAGGTGGTCTACCAGGATCTCGCGCTCGCGGATTGTCAGCCGGTGTTCATGAACATGTTCCTCGGTCGCGAGCTCGTGACCGGTCCGTTGCGCTGGCTCGACAAGCGCGGCATGGTCGAACAGACCGAGGACTTCGTCAAAGAACTCGACGTTCACATTCCGTCGGCTCGATTGCCGATTCGCTTGCTGTCCGGCGGGCAGCGTCAAGCGGTCGCGATCGCGCGCGCAACGCACTGGGCTTCGCGCCTCGTGCTGATGGACGAGCCGACTGCGGCGCTCGGCGTGACCGAGACCGCCAAGGTCGAGCAGGCGATGCGCCGGCTGCGCGACCGCAATGTGGCGATCATCGTCGTGAGCCACAACCTCGAGCAGGTGTTTCGCATCGCCGACCGCGTCTGCGTGCTGCGCCGCGGCGTGCAGGTGTGCGTGCGCGACATCAAGGAAACGACGAGCGAGGAGATCGTCGCGATGATCAGCGGCTTGCAGCTGGAGCAGCTCATCGAGCAGCGCACCATCGAATTGAAGGTCGCCAAGGAGCGGGCCGAATCGGCGAGCCGGGCCAAGAGCGAATTCCTCGCCAACATGAGCCACGAATTGCGCACCCCGCTGAACGCCATCCTCGGCTACGCGCAAATCTTGAAGCGCGACCGCAATCTCGCCAACGACCAGAGGCGTGGCCTGGACACCATTCAGACGAGCGGCGAGCTGCTGCTGACGCTGATCAATGACATTCTCGACCTGGCGCGCATCGAAGCCGGTCGGATCGAGATCGCGGCCAACCCAGTCAACCTGCCGGCGTTCCTGCATGCCATCGGCGAGATCGTTCGGCTGCGCGCCGAGCAGAAGGGCCTGCAGTTCATTTGCGACTGGGCTCGCGACTTGCCGCTGACCGTACTCGTCGACGAGAAGCGGCTGCGGCAGGTCTTGCTGAACCTGGTGGGCAACGCCGTCAAATTCACCGAGCGCGGCCACGTGAGCTTGCGCGCACACGCGGTGCCACAGATCGACGGCCCGGTTCGGATGCGCTTCACGGTGGAAGACAGCGGCATCGGCATTGCCGCCGGCGAGCTGGAACGAATTTTCTTGCCGTTCGAGCAGGCCGGCAATTCATTGCACGAGCTCGGCGGCACCGGCCTCGGCCTCGCGATATCGCGACAGCTGGTTCGCTTGATGGGCAGCGAACTCGAGGTCGACAGCCGGCTCGGTGCGGGCAGCGTGTTCTGGTTCGATCTCGCGGTCACACCGGCACCGCCGGGCGCGTTGCCGGCGAAGGCGGAAGAAGAAGCGATCACCGGCTACGTCGGGCCGCGCAAGAAGGTGCTGGTTGTCGACGACTTGCAACCCAACCGTGCGGTGGCCGTCGGCATTCTCGGCCAGCTCGGCTTCGACACGGTCCAGGCGAGCCACGGCCGCGACGCGGTCGAGCAAGTCGAGGCCCATGCGCCCGACCTGGTGCTGATGGACAGCGTGATGCCGGTGATGAACGGGCTCGAGGCGACTCGCCGCTTGCGCGACAAGGCGGCGTGGCGCGCGCTGCCGATCATCATCGTGTCGGCCAGCGCATCGGAGGCTGACAAGCACGAGGCACTGGCGGCTGGCGCGAACGCGTTTCTCGCGAAGCCGATTGCGTTCGGCCAATTGATCGCCGAGATCGGTTCGCTGCTGCAATTGCAGTGGGTCGCGGAGGCGAGCGCCCAGCCGCGTGAGCCGCGGCGCGAAGTGCCGACTGCGCCGGCGCCGTTGCTGGCCCCGCCGGTTGAAGAGATGGATGTGCTGTACCGGCTCGCCAAGGTCGGCAACATGCGCGACATCCGCGACCGCGCAGTGCGCCTCGTTGCGCTCGGCGAGCAATACCGGCCGTTCGCCGACAAGCTGTGCCGGCTCGCCGATGGCTATCAATCGCGGGCGATTCTCGACCTGGTGTCGCGCGTCAGGAGCGGCTCAACGTGAAGGATCCGCGAGCGCCCGTTGCAGCGCTGCGCGCGCAAGCAGGCGCGTCGAGTCGAGTGTCGGCAGCGGTGAATTCGCGTCGTCGATGATCAACGGAATCTCGGTGCAACCGAGGACGACGGCGTCGCAGCCTTGGTCCTTCATCCGCTGGATGACTTGCCGGTGATACGCCACCGACTCGGGATCGAACACGCTGCAGACCAGCTCGTCCATGATGATGCGATGGATCTCATCGCGCTCTGCAATGCTCGGGCGCAGGCAGCTCAGTCCGCGCGCCGCGAGCTTGTCGGGGTAGACCTCGCTGTCGACGAGCCAGCGTGTTCCCAGCAGGCCGAGGCAGCGAAACCCGCGCTTGGCCGCGTCAGCGGCGACGGCGTCGGCGATGTGCAGCCACGGCAACGGCGACTCTCGCTCGATCAACGCAAGCGCTTGGTGGATCGTGTTGTCAGGACTGATGAGGAAGTCGGCGCCGATCGCCGCGAGCTTGTTCGCCGAGGCGAGCATCAGCTCGGCGACGCTTTGCCAATCGCCGCGGGCTATGCATGCGATGTAGTCGGCGAGCGATTGCGTGTGCATCGACACCTCGGGATGCGCATGCGCGCCGAGCAGCTGCGCGCCTTCGACGCAGACGGTTCGATAGCAGAGCGCCGCGCCTTCAGCGGAGCAGCCGACGATGCCGATGTGCTGCGTCATTTGAACTGCCGCGCGCCGCTATTCGACCGCGGCGCCGTGTTCGGCGAGAAGTGCCCGCAGCGCCGAGCGATGACAGCGCGACTCGTTCTCGCAGTAGCAACCGACGGAGAAGTCGGTTTGATGGGACAAGACCGCGAGCAGATCGATCGCATGGGCGTTGTCCGGTGCGGCCATTTCGCTGCGGTACTTTTTGATGAACGCAGCCCACTGCGCAGGCGTCGTCGCCTCTTGCCCGAGCTTCATCGTTTCCGCGCTCGGCGCGAGGTTGGGAAACCACACGTCGTACCAGTTCTGCGAAGCGAACTCGGTTTTCGGCACGCCGCGCGGCGGTCGGCGCACCGTGCCGATGCGGGTGCCTTCGCCTTCGCGCCTTGCACTGCCGAGCCTGACCACACGAACGACCATGGCTGCTCCTTGACCGAAGAGTCAGGTTTCAATGACGTAGCCGCGCTGCAGCGCCTGAGCCTGGTTCTCGAAGATCGCCATCGCGGTCGTCATTCGCTTGAAGCCGAGTTTCTTGTAGAACGGCTCCTTGCCGGGCACCGCGTAAAGGATGATCTTCCTGTGCCCGCTCGACATGCTGACGAGTTTGGCGACGATCTGCTTGCCGAGGCCGATGCCTTGGTGGCTGGGAAGAATGGCGACGTCGCAGATGTACGCGCAGTCGACACCGTCGGCCAGCGCTCTGCCGACGCCGACCAAGGTTCCGCCTTCATAGACGAGGCACTTGAACATGCTGTTCGTGAACGCGACCGCGAGGTCGGTCGGGTTCTTGTTGCCGAGCGGCGCAGCGTGATAGAGCGCAGAAAGCTCGTTCCAGTCGAGATCATCGATGGAGTGGGACCAGACCAGCGGCATTCGTGCTCCTAGACGGCGAAGAGTTCGATCGCGAGATCGTCAAGCGTAGCAATGTCGTCGAGCGGGAGCTGCGCGGCGATCGGTTCGAAGACATCCATCGAGTGGTGTTGAGTCAGACCGATGGCCTGACGATGCAGCGCCAGCCCCAATGTCTGGCGCGGAAAGTTCTTGCTGACCGGCCAGCCGCTGGCATCGAGGAATACTCGCAGCAGTCCTTTATCGCAATTGAACAGGTCGCGGTAGAGCTGGATGATCTCGTAGTGCCGGTCTGTCACCATCGCATCGCCCCAATCGATGAT
>VBCQ01000199.1 GCA_005882155.1 Betaproteobacteria bacterium | reverse complement strand
CGAAGCAATGGCCAAGGGCCTCGTCATCGAAGCCCAGCTCGACAAGGGCCGCGGCCCGGTCGCCACGGTGCTGGTGCAGTCGGGCACCTTGAAGCGCGGCGACGTGGTGCTTGCCGGATCGAGCTACGGCCGTGTGCGCGCGATGCTCGACGAGAACGGCAAGCCGACCACCGAAGCCGGTCCGTCGATCCCGGTCGAGATCCAGGGCCTCACCGAAGTGCCGCAGGCCGGCGACGAGTTCATGGTGCTTGCCGACGAGCGCCGGGCGCGCGAAATCGCGACCTTCCGCTCTGGCAAGTACCGCGACGTGAAGCTGGCCAAGCAACAGGCCGCCAAGCTCGAGAACATGTTCGAGACGATGGGACAGGGCGAAGCGCAGACGCTGGCGCTGATCATCAAGGCCGACGTGCAGGGCTCGCAGGAAGCGTTGGCGCAGTCGCTGCTCAAGCTGTCCACCGACGAAGTCAAGGTGCAGGTCGTTCACGCCGCGGTCGGCGGCATCAGCGAGAGCGACATCAACCTCGCGATCGCGTCGAAGGCGGTGATCATCGGCTTCAACACGCGCGCCGATGCCGGCGCGCGCAAGCTCGCCGAGAGCAACGGCGTCGACATCCGCTACTACAACATCATCTACGACGCGGTCGACGAGGTGAAGGCGGCGATGACCGGCATGCTGGCGCCGGAGCAGAAGGAAGAGCTGATCGGTACCGCGGAAATCCGCACCGTGTTCGTCGCGTCGAAGATCGGCACGGTGGCCGGCTCGATGGTCACCTCGGGCGTCGTGCGCCGAGGCGCGCGCTTCCGCCTGCTGCGCGACAACGTCGTCGTCTACACCGGCGAGATCGAATCGGTGCGGCGCCTCAAAGACGATGTGCGCGAGGTCGCCAGCGGCTTCGAGTGCGGTATCAAGCTGAAGAACTACAACGACATTGCCGAAGGCGACCAGCTGGAAGTCTTCGAGGTCAAGGAAGTCGCGCGAACCTTGTAAGGCGGACCGGTCTCAACCCCAAGCCCCGCCCTCCAAAAGACGGCGGGGTTTGTCTTTGATGGGACATCACCATGAAGCACAAGCGATCCATTCCCAACCGCAGCTTTCGCATCGCCGACCAGATTCAGCGCGATGTGGCCGAGCTCATCCGCGAGCTGAAGGACCCGCGCGTCGGCATGGTCACGATCCACGCCGTCGAGGTCACGCCCGACTACGCGCATGCGAAGGTGTTCTTCTCGCTGTTGGTCGGCGACCCGCACGAATGCGAAACGGCGTTGAACGAAGCCGCCGGCTTCATCCGCAACAGCTTGTTCAAGCGGCTGCAAATCCACACGGTGCCGACACTGCATTTCGTGTTCGACCGCACCACCGAGCGCGCGGCGGAGCTGAACCTGCTGATCAACCAGGCCAACGCGACGCGGGCGAAGGAAGACTAGTCCAATGCAGCCCCTTCGACCCCGCGTTGCCAAGCGCGCCGTTCATGGCGTGCTGCTGCTCGACAAGCCGCTCGGCCTGTCGAGCAACGACGCGTTGCAGAAGGCCAAGCGCCTGTACCGCGCCGAGAAGGCTGGGCATACCGGCACGCTCGATCCGTTGGCCACTGGCTTGCTGCCGCTGTGCTTCGGCGCCGCGACGAAGTTCTCGCAGGTCAGTCTCGATGCCGACAAGCGCTACCTCGCAACCTTGAAGCTCGGCATCACGACGAGCACGGCCGATGCCGAGGGCGAGGTGCTGCAGCGTCGCACCGTCAACGTGTCGACGGCGCAAATGCAAGCCGCCTGCGAGCGCTTCAGCGGCGAAATCGACCAGATCCCGCCGATGCATTCGGCGCTGAAGCGCGACGGCAAGCCGCTGTACGAATACGCGCGTGCCGGTGTCGACGTCGAGCGCGCGGCGCGCCGCGTGACGATTCATCGCATTGCGGTCGTCAGCGGAAAGGGCGACGAATGGACGCTCGACATTCGCTGCAGCAAAGGCACCTACATTCGCACGCTGGCCGAAGACATCGGCGAAGCCCTCGGCTGCGGCGCGCACTTGATCGCGTTGCGCCGAACCGGCAGCGGCCCGCTGACGCTGGAACAAGCGCATACGCTGGATGAACTCGCCGCGATGAGCGAAGACCAGCGCGATGCCGCGCTACTCGCCGCCGACACCTTGCTCGCCGATTGGCCGCAAGTGCGGCTCGATCACGAAGACGCCGCCCGCTTCCTCAGCGGCGTGCGCCGCCGCCTGCGGTTGCCTGATGCGCCGAACATTCGCGTCTACGGACCCGAGCCACTCGCCTTTCTCGGCAGCGGCCACATCGCCGGCGGCGAACTGATTTCAACAAGGCTCTTGAGCCCGGTCGAGGTGCAAGGCCTCATTGCAGCTTCAGAGAGCACGACATGACAAGACAGATCCGCAACATCGCCATCATTGCCCACGTCGACCATGGCAAGACCACGCTCGTCGACCAGCTGCTGCGCCAGAGCGGCACCTTCCGCCAGAACGAGAAGGTCGCAGAGCGCGTGATGGACAGCAACGACCTCGAGCGCGAGCGCGGCATCACCATCCTCGCGAAGAACTGCGCGGTGGAGTGGAAGGGCACCCACATCAACATCGTCGACACGCCCGGGCACGCCGACTTCGGCGGCGAGGTCGAGCGCGTGCTGTCGATGGTCGACAGCGTGCTGCTGCTGGTCGACGCGGTCGAAGGCCCGATGCCGCAGACCCGCTTCGTCACCCGCAAGGCGCTCGCGCTGGGCTTGAAGCCGATCGTCGTCGTCAACAAGGTCGACCGCCCCGGCGCGCGCGCCGACTACGTGATCAATGCGACCTTCGATCTGTTCGATAAGCTGCATGCGACCGAGGCGCAGCTCGATTTCCCCGTCATTTTCGCGTCGGGGCTGAACGGCTGGGCGTCGCTGAAGCAAGGCGAGATCGGCACCGATCTCGCGCCGCTGTTCGACGCCGTGCTGGAGCATGTGCCGGCGCACGAAGGCAGCCCCGAGGATCCGCTGCAGCTGCAGATCTGCTCGCTCGATTACTCGACCTATGTCGGGCGCATCGGCATCGGCCGGGTCAACCAGGGCACCTTGAAGCCGATGCAGAACGTCGCGGTCTACAGCGGGGCCGACAGCGCGCCGTACAACGCGCGTGTCAACCAGGTACTGAAGTTCGAAGGCCTCGAGCGCCAGCAGGCCACCGAAGCCGGGCCGGGCGACATCGTGCTGATCAACGGCATCGAAGGCATCGGCATCGGCATGACATTGACCGATATCGAGCGGCCGGTGCCGCTGCCGATGCTGAAGGTCGACGAGCCGACGCTGACGATGAATTTCTGCGTCAACAACTCGCCGCTCGCGGGACGCGAAGGCAAGTTCGTCACCAGCCGGCAGATCTGGGACCGCCTGCAGCGCGAACTGCAAAGCAACGTCGCGCTGAAGGTGCGCGAGACCGATGAGGACGGCATCTTCGAAGTCTCCGGCCGTGGCGAATTGCACCTGACGATCCTGCTCGAAAACATGCGCCGCGAAGGCTACGAGCTCGCGGTGTCGAAGCCGCGCGTCGTGTTCAAGGAGGTCGCCGGCGAACGCCACGAGCCGATCGAGCTCGTCACCGCCGATGTCGAAGATCAGCACCAGGGCGCGGTGATGCAGGCGCTCGGCGAACGCCGCGCCGAGCTCGTCAACATGGAGCCCGACGGCATGGGGCGGGTGCGTCTCGAATACCGCATTCCGGCGCGCGGCCTGATCGGCTTCCAGAACGAGTTCCTCAACCTGACGCGCGGCACCGGCCTCATCAGCAACATCTTCGACAGCTACGAGGCCTTCAAGGGCGAGATCGAAGGCCGCAAGAACGGCGTGTTGATCAGCCAGGACGACGGCGAGGCGGTCACCTATTCGCTCGGCAAGCTCGACGACCGCGGGCGCATGTTCGTCAAGGCGGGCGATCCGTTGTACGAAGGGATGATCATCGGCATCCACAGTCGCGACAACGATCTGGTCGTCAACGCAGTGCGCGGCAAGCAGCTGACGAACTTCCGCGTCTCCGGCAAGGAAGACGCGATCAAGATCACCCCGCCGATCATCTTGACGCTCGAGTACGCGGTCGAGTTCATCGCCGACGACGAGCTCGTCGAGATCACGCCGAAATCGATTCGGATTCGCAAGCGCCATTTGAAAGAACACGACAGAAAGAAAGCGAACCGCGAGGCCGCATAAGCGGCTTCTGAATACCGACGCTCATCGTGTCTCATCGTCGCGCCCTTTTCGGCATGCTCGTCGTGACGCTCATGTGGAGCATCGCCGGTGTCGTGACGCGTCATCTCGACTCGGCGCAAAGCTTCGAGGTCACGTTCTGGCGCAGCCTGTTCACTGCCGTCCCGCTCGGCGCCTATTACGCGTTCGCGCATGGTCGTGCCACGGTGAAGCTGCTAGTCGATGGCGGTCGGGTGCTGTGGCTGTCGGGCCTGATGTGGAGCGTGATGTTCACCTGCTTCATGGTGGCGATCACCTTGACGACGGTGGCCAACGTGCTGGTGACAATGAGCGTCGCGCCGCTGTTCACCGCGATGCTGGCGCGCTTCACGCTCGGCCACCCTGTCGCGCGGCGCACCTGGCTTGCGATCGTCATTGCCGGTGCGGGCATCGCCTGGATGTACGGCCACAGCGTCAGCGCAGACACCCGGCATTTGCTCGGCACGCTGGTGGCGCTCGGCGTGCCGATCGCCGGCGCAATCAACTGGAACATCCTGCAGCGCAACGGCGGCGAGGTCGACCTTGTTCCGGCCTTGCTGATCGGCGCGCTGATTTCGAGTGCGCTGACGCTGCCGCTGGCGATGCCGTTTCAAGCCTCCGGCCACGACATCGGATGGCTGGCGATGCTCGGGCTGTTTCAGCTCGCGATTCCCTGTGCGCTGGCGGTGCGCATCGCACGCTCGCTGCCGGCGCCGGAAATCTCGCTGCTCGCCTTGCTCGAAATCATCTTCGGCATTGCGTGGGCCTGGCTCGGGGCAAACGAGCAGCCCGCGCCGCAGGTCCTCGCCGGCGGCGCGCTCGTGCTCGGCACGCTGGCGCTCAACGAAGCCTGGGGCATGCGAGTCGCGATTCGCGAGCGCTGAGGAGCCTGGGCGGCAGAGAGCCGGGCCCGCGCCCGGCTCTCTGCCGCCCAGGCTCCTTGGGGCTTCCCCTCAGGCATCCGCCGTGCGGCGGGCCCTAGCATCGCCGGCATGCAATGCTCTCGGTGGAGGAGAAGACCATGAAGCAACTCTCAGGACTCGACGCCAGCTTCCGGTACATGGAGTCGGCCGAGATGCCGATGCATGTCGGCGCGTTGCACATCTTCGAGCTTCCGCCCGGCTACAAGGGCAGCTTCGTCGCTGACATGCGGCGTCACATGGCGACGCGTCTGCCGCTTGCGCCGGCATTGCGGCGCAAGCTCGCATGGATGCCGTTCAATCTCGCGAACCCGGTGTGGATCGACGCACAGCCCGACTTGAACGAGCACATCGTCGGCATCAAGCTGCCGAAGGGCAGCGGGCTGCCCGAGCTCGAGGCGCAGATTTCCAAGCTGCACCCGGTGCTGCTCGACCGCAGCGTGCCGCTGTGGAAAT
>VBCQ01000198.1 GCA_005882155.1 Betaproteobacteria bacterium | reverse complement strand
GATGAAGTCCACCATCGGAAGCGTGAAGAGTTTGATGCCGACCGACTTTCCCTCGCTCGGGGTGCCGTGGCTGATGAGCACGATGGGCTCGCTCTACAGCCGCGCCAAAGTCGCCGACCGCCTGCCGCCGTTCGCCAACGTGACGATCTCCAACGTGCCGGGACCGGCGTTTCCGCTGTACATGGCGGGCGGCAAGATGCTGACCAACTATCCGACCTCGATCGTCGTTCACGGCGTCGGGCTCAATATCACGCTGCAAAGCTACAACCAGTCGCTCGAATTCGGCTTGATGGCGTGCGCGCGTGCGATGCCGGAAGTGGCCGAGCTCGCGCAATACGTTACCGACTCGCTCGAAGAGTTGAAGACCTTGCCCGCCACCGCGGAGGCTGCGCCGGAAGCAACGCCGGCGAAAAAAGCCTCGCGGCGCGCGAAGAAACCCGCCACGCGGAACGCAGCTGCGAAATCTGTCGCTGATGCGACACGTTCACCTAGGGCAAGCGCCCCATCTCGAGCGCGCGCGAGCCGCTAACATGTCCCATCTCTTCCAGCCGTTATCGAATGTCGATTGAACAACCGCAGCACGCAGCAGCATCCGAAGACCTGAAGGCGCCGGGCGTCTTGTTGATGATTCTCGAAGGCCGCGCGCCATGGGAGCTGGCCGCGACGCTCGCCGCGACACCGTGGTTGCGCAGACTGCCCGCCGGCGACGGGCATCCGGTGCTCGTGTTCCCCGGCCTCGGCGCGCACGATTTCACGACCGTGCCGTTGCGCAATTTTCTCGAAGACCGCGGCTACGTCGCCTATCCATGGAAGCAGGGCTTCAACTTCGGCCCACGCAGCGGCGTGCTCGAGCGCTGCCATGAGCAGCTCGACGAGATTTACGCGAAGCATCAGCGGCCGGC
>VBCQ01000197.1 GCA_005882155.1 Betaproteobacteria bacterium | reverse complement strand
GACGACAAGAAGACCCACTTGCCGAAATCGAACACCTCGCGGAACGCGGTGCGGTCCCATTCGATTCGATTCGGCGGACCCGGCAACACGGTGTGCGTCAGCACGGCTTTCAGCGCGGCGCCGAACAGCCAGCCGCCGGCCAGCGTCCACAGCGACGGCGCAATCACCGCCCAGATCAGCTGGAAGATCGTGGTCGCGATCTGGCAAGCGAGATCGATCTGCGTGAGTCGGCCGAGCGACAGCTTGCGCCGTGCCCAGGTCGTTCGCGTCGACTCGAAGCCCGAGATGATGCCGTAGGCCGACACCACGACGATCAGCATCGGCACTTGCGGATCGGCATAGACCGATCGCGCCGGCATCCAGCCGGCGCTCTGCACCCAACCGACGCCGAGTGCGAACAGCAGTGCGGCGAGCGTGATCACGACGCCGCGGCCGATCTGCACGACCCAGCTGACATTGAGGAACAGCGGGTCGTCGCCGCGTCGATTCTGAATCGCACCCGAGCTTAAGCCCAGGTCGGAGAACATCCACAAGCCGGTGATCACGACGTAGCCAACCGACATCACGCCATACAGCTCGGGCGCGAGCAGGCGCGTCAGCACGAGGTTGCTCGCGAGGCGTATGACCTGCGCGAGCCCGTGGCCGACCAGGGTCCAACCCGCAGCGCGCAAGAAGCGCTGTTTCAAACCACGGTCAGTCAAGAGGGCGTGCCCCGGCGTTGTAAAGTTGCGAGCTCGTGCAGAGCCACCGCGGAGCGCACTCCAACAGCGGCTGCAAGGGCCGCGCCACTCGTGGCACGGCGAGTGCGGGAGTTTACCGGGCGTCAGCCCTTGCCGGATCAGCTCATGCCTTTTCACTTCAAAGCCTTGATCATCGTGATGATTCTCACGCCGATCATGTTCGCGCTGGCGAAGCCGCTGTTCACGAAGTTCATGTCGGAGAGCGACTTCGCGGTGCGACGCAACCTGTGGATCGCGCTGACGCTGGCCGCGTTTCTGATTCCCGAGTTCTGGCCCTACACGGCCGTCGCTGCGCTGTTGATTGCCTATGGCGGCAGGAAGGACTCGAACCCCGCTGCGCTGTACCTCTTTCTGTTGCTTGCGGTGCCGCCGATTCGCGTGTTCCTGACCGGCTTCGGGATCGTCAAATACGTCATCGCCGTCGACCATCTGCGCTTGCTGTCGCTGGTGCTGTTGCTGCCCGCGATCCCCGGACTCATTGCGGCTCAGGCAGCCGACCGCGAGCAGGGGGTGCGGCGCCGTTTCATCATGGCAGACACCTTGCTCGTGCTGTTCGTGATCTGGCAGACGCTGCTGCTGATTCCGTTCCAGTCGGCGACCGCGAACATGCGTCACGTCGTCGAGCTGTGCATCGACGTCCTGCTGCCTTACTTCGTCGTCAGCCGCCTATGTCGAACCCGCGAAGCGATGATCGACGCGATGGCAGCGTTCGTGTTGTCGCTCATCGTGCTGGTGCCGCTCGCGCTCAGCGAATTCGTGCGCGGCTGGATCCTCTACGCAGGCCTCGAGGAGCGATGGGGCACGGATCCCATGCTCGGCTACCTCATGCGCGGTGACTACCTTCGCGCCCAAGTCACCGCCGGGCACTCGATCGTGCTCGGTTACGCGATGGCCATCGCGTTGGGGTTCTGGCTGTTCCTGCAAAGCCTGGTGGCTTCGCGCGGCTGGCGCTGGCTCGCGTTGCTGACCCTTGCGCGTGGACCCTGGCTGGGTGCGCTGCTCGTCGTGCTGTCGTTCTTCGCGCTGGGACCGAACGGGCTAAGCCGATCGATCAAGGCCATTGCCGCGTTGGTCGTGGTCGGCGGCATCGTGCTCGCCAGTCCCTATGCGGACAAAGTCATCGCGTTCCTGCCGTTCGTGGGCAACCTCAACGAAGAGACCATCGGCTATCGGCAACGCTTGGCCGAAGTCACCTGGCTTCTGGTCCAGCAGAACCCGGTGCTGGGCACGCCGTACTTCTCGAACTACATGGAAGAGCTGCGCCAAGGCCAAGGCATCATCGACATCGTCAACACCTATGCGGTCATCGCGCTGGGATACGGCTTGGTCGGCCTTGGCCTGTTTGTCGGAGTCTTCGGCTTGCTCGCGATGAAGTGCATCAAGGCGGCGCGGCGCTTGCTCGACGTCGATCCAGCTTTCTCGATGATGGGTGCGAGCCTTGTCGCGTGCATCCTGGGCAACTTGCTGATCATCGCCACGGCGAGCAACTACCTCAGCATCCCGTACCTCTACTTTGCGCTGGCGGGACTAACGGCAGCGTACCTGCGGCTGTCCGAAACGGTGGTGCCATCGTCGCAGAGTTTGGACAGCTCGAACTCGCCTTCCGGTGTGCACGCCTGGTCGCGTGCCGATGCGCGCGACAGTGGCCACCTGGCTTCTCAGTGACGTGTTGCTCGATCGAGCTTTTTCAGTGCCAACGCTCGCTTTTCGACCGAATGCCACGAAGCGATCGCCAGCAGCAACGTGATGGGAAACGAAGCTGCCAGCATCTGCAGAGGCCGAATACCGGGCGCTGACGCCGCGAGCATCTGCTGCACCGGGAACGCGTAGATGTAGATGCCGTAGGAGTAGTCGCCGAGCCGGTTGAAGCGGCGCAGCACGCCGCCAGGCACGTAGGCGAGATAAATCACGAGATAGGGCAGGCTGAAGAGATAGACGACTGCGAACGCGCCCTTGCTCATCGACGACGCGGCCAGCGCGAGCAGCAGCACTGCGAAGAGTCGAGCATCGAGCGGAACTCGGCGCCTGAACGCGTACAGCGAGCTGCCGGCGAAGAACATCGCGGTGAGGTGCCACGCCAGCGCGGAGATTCTGGGCACCGTTAACCCGAGGAGTTCCACGCTCACGGCCGTCAGGAAGATGCAGGTCACGACGCCGCTGAACCGCTTCTCGGGTTGGAGCCTCAGCGTGGCCAGTCCCAGCCACGCCGCAGCGAGCACGCCGTACATGGTCAGCTCGTACGGCAATGACCACAACGAGCCGTTCACGGCAACGCCGCTTGGCGCATGTTCGAAGGCGCCCGGAAGCTTGTACGCGATGCCAAAGACCAGCGTGGCGTTCTTCCAGATGTAGCGCCAGGTGTCGGAGTTCGTGATGAATGATGTCGCTGCCGATGATGAGAACCACATGCCAACGATCAGCACGGTCAGCGCGACCGAGACGAGCATCGCGGGATAAATCCGCAGCGCTCGCGCGAGCGCGAAACTGAAGACGCTGCGGCGTGAGAACAGGCTGCCGGCGACGAGAAATCCGCTGGTCAGGAAGAACACGTCGACTGCGATGTCGCCGGCCGAAAAACCCAGCCATGCTCGCAACGGCTCGGTCTTCGGGTCACCGGTCGACAACGCGTAGCTGTGGCTCACGAGAACCGCAGACGCGGCACGAAAGCGGATCAGGTTGAAATTGTTGTCGCGGCTGACCGCGAAGTCGGCGATCGTCATTGGCGTGCGCGCGGCGGCAGCGCCGACCGCCGCTACGTGAGGCGTCGTCTCTTCGCTTGCAGCTGCCTCGTCTGTCACCGGCGAATCCTCTCCGAGGTTGGCCTGTACCGCTCGATCGCGAGCCCGCCGAGTGTGCACCATGTGATGGTGCGCCGGCGCTGCGGTGGGCATACCGAGCGGCGACAATGTCGGCCTTTGTTGGCAGCAAATCACATCCATCTTCCGACAAGAATGACTCGCGATTCCGCTTCAGCCGAGACTTCGATCGCTGCCTTGCCCGTGCCATGCGGCGTCGTCGTCATCGGCCGCAACGAAGGCGACCGCTTGAAGCGCTGCCTGGCTTCCGTGCGAGGCGCAGCTGCTGCGGTCGTCTACGTCGACTCGGGCTCGACCGATGGCTCGGTCGAGTGGGCGCGCAGCGTCGGTGTCGACGTGGTCGCGCTCGACATGAGTACTCCGTTCACAGCAGCGCGCGGACGCAACGCGGGGTTTGCGCGCCTGCGCGAGCTGTCGCCGGCGTCGCGTTTCGTGCAGTTCGTCGACGGCGACTGCGAAGTCGCGCCGGGGTGGCTTCGCGTTGCGAGCGATTTTCTGGATCACCAGCCCGATGTCGCTTGCGTTTGCGGCCGGCTGCGCGAGCGCTTTCCCGAGCGATCGATCTACAACCGCTTGTGCGACATCGAATGGAATCGCGCGGTCGGCGAGACCGATGCCTGCGGCGGCATCGTGATGATGCGCAGCGATGTGTTCGCTGCCGTTGGCGGCTTTCGCGAGAGCCTGATTGCCGGCGAGGAGCCCGAGTTGTGCCTGCGAATCCGCGCGCGCGGTGATCGCGTCTGGCGCATCGCCGACGACATGGCCTGGCACGACGCTGCGATGACGCGCTTCGGCCAATGGTGGCGTCGCGCGGTGCGCGGCGGTCATGCGCTGGCGGAGGGTTTGGCGCTGCATGGCGCTGCCTCGTCGGCACGCGACAAGGGCCGGCTGCGCCGCGTTGTCGCGTGGGGCATGGCGCTGCCGGCGGCGCTGATCGCGATGGCCGCGATCCATCCCGCGTGGCTCGCGTTGGTCGCCGTTTATCCGCTGCGCATCTTGCGCATGGCCTGGAAGGCACGCGGCGCCGAGCCATCGGCGAACTGGCTGTGGGCCAGCTTCATGGTGCTGTCGAGTTTCCCCGAGGCGGTGGGCGTCGCCACCTATTGGCTGAACCGCTCTCGCGGTCAGCGCGGCAAGCTGATCGAATACAAGTAGCGCGCTTTCAACGAACGCTGGCTCGCACGTAGGGCAGCGATCCCAACAATGCCGTCGACGCGGCGGACAGCGAGAACGCCACCAGCGCCGTTGCCGGGATGCCGACTGCCGGATGCAGTGCCGACCCGTACAGACCGACACGTCGAAGCAGCTCCAGCCACAGCGGATGAATCAAGTAGATGCCGAGCGTCAGCGGCGCAAGGCGCTGCACCCATGCGGCGGCTGGTTGGGATTTCAACGGCTGGCTGATGCCGAATCGAAACACGCACAGCGACATCACGATCACCAGCGGGTTCAAGTACGAGTACATGACTTCCCAGGCGATGTGATCCCAGCGCGGCACCATCAGTCCGCCGACGATCGCGATGCCCGCGGCACAGCCGCCCGCGGTGGCGAGCAACGTCGCGGCGGGCGACGATGCCGGCATGTCGCGCAGCAAGTGGCCGGCAACGAAGTACGGCACGAACGGCAGGAACATGACGAGGAAGTCAAGGGAAGCGATCGCGAACGCGATCATGACAAACCACGTCCTCAGTGCCGTCGATGCGCTGGCGACGAAGCGGTGAATGAACGGCGTCATCAGATAGAGGCCGAGCAGCATGTACAGGTACCAGAGGTGGTAGTACGGTACGCCGGTGATGACCGATGTCGCCAGGTCGGCCACATCGATGCCGCGCGCCCAGTACGCACGCAACGCCAAGTAGACGACGGTCCACACGACCAGCGGCACCAGCAGTCGCGCGGCGCGGCGCCGATAGAACTCGGGCGGCGAATCGATCGGCCGCGACAGCAGCAGCGCGCCACTGACCATGACGAACACCGGCACGCACCAGCGCGTTGCCGACTCGATCAGATGCGCGGTCCACCAGGCGCCGACGTGGCCTGCCGGCCCTGAATTGACGACGCTTGCACACACATGGAGCAAGACCACGGTGAACGCCGCTGCGACACGAAGGGTGTCCAGATTCGTGTCGCGCGTTACGCCAGGTTGCGGTACCAAGGCTCGTGGCGCGTTGGCGGCCCGAACGGTAGTCAGGTCTGACCCCCTCGAGCTTTGAGCCCCGAAGTCCAGCGCAACCACTTCAACCACAGCACAGGAAGGTATCGCCGGGCCGGCCGCTCGACCAGGTAGAACGACGCCAGCGTAGCCGGCACCGACACGATGAGAAGTCCGAGCAGTGGGTTCTGCACGCCGAGCACCGAGCCGAAGCCGTTGTAGAGATAGAGCGAATAGCTGACGGTCCCGACGTAGACCAGCGCTTTCGATTCGAGCGTCGCGCGAAGCCAGGCCGGCGCGTTGTTCGAATAGAACAGGCCACAGAACAAGGGCATCAGCGCGAGCCCTTGCAACGAGTAGCGCACGCTCTCGCGAAACGCCGGGCTGCGAAGTGCGAACGTCGCCGCCAGCAGCGCGGCGCCGAATGCGAGCACGCGTCGACTCGACAAGACGCCGAGCCACTTCGACTTGTGATGAATCATGATCGACAGCAGGCAGCCGTAGGCGATCGAGTCGAGTCGCGTGTCGCTGGCTCGATGGATGCGCTCGATGTCACCGCCGACCACCAGCGCAATTCGCCACAGCAAGACCGCGACTACAAACGCGATCAGCGCGCTCTGCAGTCGCTTGACGCTCAGCGCGATCAGCAGCGCAGGGAATACCGCGTAAAAATGTTCCTCGATGGCGAGCGACCAGGTCTGGTCGAGTGCCATCGTGAACTGGTGGTAGTTCGCGTAGTACAGCAGTGCGGCGGCCACGTCGCCCGGCACGACTGGCGACAACAGGCACGTGACGGCCACGAACACCAGCAGTGCGGGCGCGAGTCGTGCAATGCGCCGGGCATAGAAGGGCCAGAGTCGGTTATCGCCAAGCAGCAAGCGCGTGATGATGAATCCCGAGATGAAGAAGAACAGCGTGACCCCAAAGCCGCCGGGGATGGCCTGGCTGATGGTGTGGCTCGCGACCACCAGCAGGATTGCCACGCCGCGCAGACCATCGAGGGCTGGTAGTCGCTCTATCATTGTTGCTCGCAGGGTGTCGATGTGCAGACTTCTCTTGGACATGACTCAGGCCCGCCGTAACTGCTCCCGCAGCCGAACAATAGCGTCGCCACGCCGCTTGCCGACGTGCTGCCAGGTGAAGCCCGCGGCGATGTCGCGGGCTTGACGTCCCATGGCCGCTCGGGCCGGCTCGTCGGCCATTTGACGGATCGCGCCGGCAATCGAATCGACGTCACCTGGTTTCACGATCAGCGCGCCGCCGGTTCGTTCCGAGACGAGGCCGGCGCTGCCCATCGGCGTGACGATGCACGGCAGGCCGGCCGCCATTGCCTCGATCGTCACCATCGGGCCGCCTTCTTCCCAGCTGGGGAAGCAGAACACGTCTGCCGAACGGTAGACCGCGCCGATGTCGCTCACGTAGCCGAGGTCGACGACATCAGGGCGGCTGAGAATTGCGGCGTAGTCGGCGCGAATCTTCGGGTCGATCTTGCCGGCGATCAGCAAGCGGCCATCGACACGTGCCTGGACCCACGCCTCCAGCAGCCACGGAAAGCCCTTGCGCACGTCGGCGCTGCCCACGAACAGCAGATTCATGCCCGGCGACTTCGGCAGATGTTGCGAGACGCCGTTGATGCGCTCCACGGTCCAGCCGTAGCTCGTCTTGATGCAGCGCTCCGGCGATACGCCATAGGCGAGAACCGACTCCAATACGAAGTCGTTGGGACAGAAGACGGCATCCGCGGCGAGCAGCTCTGCACGCTCCTGCTCGATGTCACGGTCGGTGATGTCCGATCCATCGGGTTGTCCGAGCAGCGCATACGCTCTGCGAAGCTCTTCTCTACGCCGGCCCATCGCGCAGTTGATCATCTCGCGAACGACCCACAGCTTCTTCTTCTGCAGCGCTCGCGTGACCTCGGGTGGATTCGTCAGCCACAGGTAGGCTACGTCGCCCGGCTTCATGAAGTGTCCATAGCGGCTGATGATCGACTCGCAGGGCTTGCGAACCAGTTTGCTCGTGTAGCTGTACAGCGAGATCGGCAGCAGCGCACTGACCTCGCTTTCGATGTGCCTTGCCTTGCCCATCACATACGCGTGAGTGCGTATTTCCGGCGACGCCATCGTCTTCAGAATCGACTTGAGGCTGTACGAAACGCGCGTGCCGTCGTAGTAGTTGGGAAACACTGCGTGTACGCAGAAACTCGGGTCCATGGCGGTGTGGTTCAACGGGTGGGCACGCTGCCCCAGCGGGTGCGAAGAAAGAGTTGCCACACTGCAGCGGTGTGGCGCCAATACGATGAGAGACCGGCGATGCCCCTGCCTTTTAACAGGTGCTTCGCCTGCAGGATCAGATCGGCCAGTGTCGACAACATCACGCTAGCAAGTACCGCGCTCGCACCATGGTTCTTGCGGAAGTACAGAAGCTCGCTTTCGATCTGCAGGACCTGAATCTGCCGCCCGCCCGAGGTGAGCGGCGCATCGCTCTTGGCGCTTTCGCCGCCGATGTGAACCACTTCGGTGCCGGGAAAGTAAACGACCTTCCAGCCGGCTCGCTTGGCCGCAAAGCAGTGATCCAGCTCTTCGGAGTACAAGAAGTAACGCGGGTCGAACAGACCGACCTCATCGATCACCTCGCGGCGAATCAGCAGATAGCACCCGGGAACCCAATCGCACTCCCGAACCGACCCATGGTCCCATGTCATGTCGTCGACCATGCGCACCTTGGGAAAGAAGCGCGCCGTGCCGGTGCGGGCGAGGAACACATTCCATGGCGTCGGGAAGTAGCGGCAGCATGGCTGCAGCTCGCCATCACGGCCGACCAGGCGCACGCCGAGAAGACCGCAATCGGGATGCGCATCCATGTACGCGACGGTGCGAGTCAGCGTGTCGGGTGCGACGAAGGCGTCGGTGTTCAGCAGCAGCACGTAGCGGCCAGTGGCACCCGCCATCAGCGCCTGGTTGTTGGCGCGGCCGAAGCCGACGTTGTCGGCGTTGACGATCAACTGCGCGTCCGGATGGTCGCGCTGCAACACCGACACCGACTCGTCGCGCGATGCGTTGTCGACAACGATCGTCTGCAAGCTCAAGTCGCCGCGCGACGCGTCCAGCGCGTCCCACATCTCCTTCAGCAAGTGTGCCGTGTTGTAGTTCACGATCAGCACCGACACGTCGACCGGCCGGCGATCGGCCGCCGCGGCGCTCGAGGGCGCCGCCCGGACGGGTTCGTCGTGCACGGGTTGCGGGTTCATCGCTCAGGTCAGGAGTCGGGGCTAGCGCCGAAAAGGCATGGCATTGTGTCAGGGTGACGCCGGCTTTTGGCGTCGGGCGCTGACGCTTGCGATACATTGTTTCGCTCGCTCGCCGATTGTGAGAACAGCGACACACCATGAGTGACACGATGGAACAAGCCCAGTTCACCGACCGGTCCACCTGCATCTCATGCGGCTCGAGCCGCTTGTCAGAGCTGTCGTCCGGCGCATTCGACGAGGGCGAAGTCGGGTCCTTTTTGCGTGCCGACCCGTGGGGCGAAGACCCGATGCCATTTCTTGCCGGCCGGCGCTGGACCTACGTGCAGTGCGGCGACTGCGAACAGGCCTTTCACCGCTACATCTTGAATCCGCAGTGGAACGAGCGCCGCTTCTCGAAGTGGATGACGCGGGAGGCGATTGAAGCGTTCGAGGCGTCGATCAAGACGCCGCAAAAGGCGTTCGAGAAGGCGGCGCGCAATACGGCCCACGTGCTGCGCCTCGAAGCGCTGACGCGCGAGATCAGGACCGGCGCGGTTCGATTGCTCGACTTCGGCTGCGGTCACGGCGAGTTCCTCGCGATGTGCAACCTCTATGGCTTCGACGCCGTCGGCGTCGACCGCTCGTCAGCGCGGCGAAGCAACGCGCTGGTGCCGATTTTTCCCGAGCTCAGCGATGTGAGCGGCCCGTTTCACGTCGTCACGATGTTCGAAGTGCTCGAGCATCTGGATGATCCGCGCGGCATGCTGGAGACTTTGACGACGCTGATCGCGCCCGGCGGCGTGCTGGTACTCGAGACGCCCGATTGCTCGGGCGTGACCGGCATCCATTCACTCGCGGACTATCGCAAAATCCATCCGCTCGAGCACATCAACGGATTCACGCCCGACAGCATGCGCCGGATGGCCTAGCGGCTGGGCTACGCCGCGATCGGGCGCCCGACGACCCACGTCACGATCGACCCGCTGCGGGTAGTCAAGAGCGAGGTGAAGCGGCTGGTCGGCGGCTTCATGAAACCGACGACGCAGCAATACTTCAGGAAGATCTGACGCCGCGTGCTACGCAGTCGAGGGTCCCGCGGCGCTTCGAGCGAGCATGCGCCGTTGATTGCGCACACCGAGCACAGCGGTGATGGCCAGTTGGGCGACGACGCAAAGCGCAGCCGTATAAGGCGTGACCCGAGCGGACCACCACAGCGCCGCCATGCAGAAGATCACCACGAAGACCATTGGATAGACCAGCACGGCGCCCGCGGTCCAACGATTCAAGGTGGCGGCAAACAGCTTCGACGCGGCGATGCAAGCCACCACCAATACAGCGGCGGCGAGGAGGTATTCAATCGGTCCGAGCGGCGCAGACACGGCGCTCGCCAGGAGGTCGATGAAAGCGTAGTGGATCGGCACCACGGCAAGCGAGGAGATTCCGCGTAGGCCAAGCACTCGCATCGCGGCCGGCCAATAGATCGCAATGAGCAGACACGCAGCAAGCGTGAGCAGCAGCACGCCGAGCGAGAGGATGAAAAAGGGCCCGTTCATCGTCCCCCAGCGGAAAAACCCCGACCCAGCCCGGTGAATGACGAACGCACCGGCGAACGGCAGCAACGACGACGCGGCCAAGCAAGCAGCCAAGCGCTTCGAACCCTGATTGCGCAACGCGGCATGTGCAACGTAGCTGCGACCCGCCAGAAAACCCAGCAGCGGATACACCATCCAAGGCGACAGCGGATAAGACACTCCCGGCACAGATGTCGCTCCCAACAGCCATGCAAGAACGATGCTGTTGCCGTCCAGATGGTGGCGCGCGAGCGGGCCGACGGCGAATCGCAGACACAGGATCGCGATGATCAGCGAGATGCTCCAGGTGTGCGATCTCTTGCTCGCGGATACGGCGGTCACGAGCACAGTCGAAAGCGCGATGAATCCGAGGAAGTCGAGGATGCCGGTACTGCCCTCGCGCCAAAACATGAATTGATCGGCCAGAAGCAACAAGGCGGCTTTTCCCAAGACCGATGCAAACGAAGACCATTCCAGCGGGCCGGAGCGCGCCAACGCGACACCGAATCCGGTCGTGAAGAAGAAAATCACCGGAGCAAAGCTGCCGAGAAAGACGACCGCAGCCAAAGGATCGCTCGAAGCGGCTTGGAGATCTGCAAACCGATAGCCCGAGTGATTGACGATCATCAGGACAATGGCGAGTCCTCGAAGCAAATCGAGCTCTTCCACCGATTTGAGGGAGCGCTCGCTCATGGTCAACGACTACCGCGAAATCAGCGCCGTCCTCAATCTCTTGGCACGCCGAATCAGCGCGCGTGAATAGCGCAGTACCGCTGGAGGCACCCATTGCTGGAGATGCTGCTGGAGTCGCAGCGAGCGCGCCTCGCGCTGAATGTCCGCATTGTCCTGTGGCCGAGCGGCGTACATCGTCGAGCGATTCGGCACTTCTTCGTAAATGGCGCGGGACGCCGTGTAGTAGTACAGGGCAATCGAGCGGCGGCGAACATCCTCGGGCGTGTTCAGCGGATCAGGATGTCCGTGGTATGAGTCTGCGTCGGTATTGAAGATGACGCATCGATTCATGATCGGCGTAACGCTCTTCATCTTCTGCGACATATCGCGGCTCCAAAGCTCGAGCGAGCCTTGGTACTCGTCTTTCCAATCTTCGTTCAGATAAACGATCACATTCATCCGGCGGCTCAAATGAAGCTGGTCATTGATGCGAAAGTCGGCATGGATGCCCAACTTGCCACCGCGTGTAATTTCATGAAAGCCGCCGCCGACAAAGTAGGGGTCCGGCAGGAGCGCTTCAATGCAGGACAGCCCCTCCAGGTACTGCAAGAAAGACTGTGAATTGAAGAAATCGAAGACCCGGCGGCAATATTCGTCGCAGTCGGTGGGGAGGATCTGACGCTTGTGATATCCCGCGTAGCCCATATCGAACACGACGTCGGACTTGAGCCGTTCATGCGGGAAATGATTCAACAGCTCCTTGGTCATTTCGGCCGGCAAGAAGTTGTCCAATACGATGTGGGGAAACGGCTCGGCAAAGCAATACGACCCAGACTGTTCCTCGCCAATTTTTCGAGCCTGGGCGGGGTCGAGAAAGAACCCGCGATCGATGTCGATGGGAAGTACAGGATTCAAGGCGAGCTCCTTGGCGATGCGCAATCCGTCCTCCGACCCGGCGTACCACCGAAGAATGGGGCGGAGCTGAATGCGGGCGGACTTTCACGCCCGACGCGTTCGGCGCTATCGTAGCCGAGAAGAAGACCCTCGCCTCATCGCAGAACGAGAGGCGAGGTCGCCTCACCGCAGCGGAATGCGGCCTATTGAAGGCAGCGCTTGGCGCTTAGCGCAGTTGGGTTGGACCGTCCGCAGGCTTGGTCGCGCACGGCGCGGCGAAGTACTCGTAGGCGCCGATGCTCGGGGGCGATGGGCGAGCACATGTGCTGCGGTCGCGCGGCGCGCTATAGGCGGCAGTGCCGGCGCTCTTGGCGGGGCTGCCCGCACCGATTGCCGTGTTGCCGGGACTCGACTGGCTGGGCGTGCCGATCAGCAGCGGGTCGCTGGCCAAAGAGTGGGCGTCGGGCGCTCCCGCCGATGCCCGCCATGCTGCGAGCGACTGGGTTGGCGTCCAGCTCGCGGCGTGATAGCAGTGGTTGTAATCGAAGGCCGTGAACGCCGACATCGTCAGGCCTGTCGTGTCCACGCAAGCGGATGCGAGGTTCGTACCCTGAGCATCGAACACGATCAAATTGTTCGTGACGATGTGTCCCGTGCCGACTGACTGGACCGTGACTCCGCGCGATACATCCGACGTCTTGGCGAAATAACAGGTGTTGTTGCGGATCGTCAGATTGGTGTTTTGGTATGTCGTTCCCGGCGATGCGCTGACCGCGTTATTCGCCGCGGAAATGCAATAGACGCCGCCTCCAGCGGAAGTCACGCTATTTGGGGTCCAAATGACGTTGTTGTTCTCGATCAGGCAATTCTGACACGCCGCAGTTCGAATAGCGGCATTGCCTGGGTTGACGATGGTGTTGCCGCGGATTGCAAACCTGAAAGACGCCTCGGAATAGCCACCATTGCCAGGGGAGTAGGCGATTCCCCAGCATCCCGGACCTGCAGTGCCATCTGCATTGGAGATCGTGTTGTTTTCGACGACCCAGTCAGATGCCCAGTCGTGGCCGACAATGACGGTTGCCGAACACTTGCCGACGGTGCAGCTGTGTGCCGGGTTGTAGCCGCTCGACCCAGGCGCAGGACAAATTGAGTTATTCGTCAGCGTGTTGTTTCGGATCACGACTCCGGTCGTGATCGAACCATCGTTCGCGTCCGTACCGGATATATAGATTGGATGGTTGCGTATGATGTCTTGCGACGTAGCGATTTGCTGGTCGTCGAAGCCGTTGTTGTTCAGGATGTTGTTTTCGACAACCAGGTTCGAGCAACCGAATGAAGCAATGCCTGTCTTCCCGCTGTTGGTGATCGTGCTGTTCCTGAGCGTGATCAAGCTCGGATATCCGTACCCGGCTTGACCAGCGCATCCCCAGCCGCCCCAACCGAATCCGTTGATCGTCAAATTGTCGAACACGACATTCGACGGCCATCTGAACAGATTGACCGCGAGAGATGCGTGATATCCCCCGGCGGCTTCGAAGGCAAGATTGCGGACGACATAGCCGCCGTCGGGCCTGCTCTCGCCCGCGCTGAAGTTCATCAGAATGTCGGGGTTGTTCGCGGTTCCGGTGGTCGGCCCGTTCAGTCGAGGCTTGGCAGTGCCAGCGCCCCAGCTTGGCGTGTAGCTGTCGACGACGACCGGGTTGGCTGCCATTGCGGCGAGGTTGCCGGCACTCGCACCGCTGTACACGTTGTGCAAGGTGACGGCAACGGCGTCCCATGCACCGCCCTTGGCGAGCAGCAGCCGGTCTCCCGGCATTGCGGCGTTGAACACGGCCTGAAACTTGGCACTCGTGCGGTATGGAGTCGTCGGGCTGGTGCCGCTGTTGCCATCGTTGCCGATGACGCACGCCGGGTCTTTGCCGGTTCCGCAATCGGCAAAGTAATACGTCGTGGCGTTTGCCGACGCGCACAGGGCAACCGAGACAGCGAAGAGGAGGGTTTTCATGAGCGAGTCCTGCGGGATATTTTTACTTGGGTCGGGCCAGCGCGTCCACGATTGCGGCGATCAGGTCACATTCACTGAACGGTTTTACTGGCTTCGGGTGACGGCAGGCTTTCGTTGTTGTTGACGTCCACCGCCGCGACGACCATGTAATAGGTTCCCGGAGCAAGGTTCTGAATCGTGTAGCTCAGCGTCGACGCGCTGTCGACCGAGATCATCCGTGAGTAGTCGCCGTGCGCGGTGCCGTAGTAAATGCGGAAGCCGGCCAACTGGGTCATGGCGCTGCCGTCGGCGTTGGTTTGCGGTGCCGACCACGCGAGCGTCGCAGTGGCAGAGCCGGTGACGGTTGTTGTCGTCGTCGTCGATGTCGGCGCGCCTCGCGTACCGCCTTTGGACTGTGCGGTTTCGGTTGCATCGGTGGCACCGGCGCCGCCGTTGCCGCCGCCGCAGGCGCACAGCAGCAATGCGGCCATCAGGCCAAGGATCATGGACAGCGGCGTACGGCTCGTCCGCTCTCGGGGCACTCTCATCTCTCGCTCCAGAAGGAATCGCAACCACCGGCCATGCGGCCGGCAACGTTGCAGTGCGGTGAGCGAGTGAACCGACGGGGTCGGTGCGACGCGGGTGCGTGGGAGTCGCCTGGACACTGCCACCCGGCGTTGTCCAACAAGTCAGTCGGTGCGCAGTGCGCCGGGGGTCTGTCGGTGCTATCGGCCGCGAGCTGCCTGGACTTGATCCGAACTGTGTAAGCGCTGCGGGGTGTCTGTAAGCGAGTGCGTCGCCCGGTTTTCGTTATCGTCATCTTTGTGTTCGTTTACCCGGCGATTGCCAGCCCGACGCGGGCATCGCACGAGGTCGATCGACAGGAACCAGCGAAGCCGGTTGACCAGAACCTCTTCCTTGTCGCGATTGGGTTCGCAGGAAACGGACCGTCTTCGTCGAAGGCGGCAAGCGTCCAATCCGGACGTAATTCGCGACGCTCGAGTTGCCCGCGCTTACAAGCCTGACGCCGCGCGGCGCCGCGCGAGCTCAATCGATACGCAAGTTACGGTGCGGGCAACGAGAGCGCGATGGCAGTCGGTGTCGCGATTCACGCTGCGCTGTGCGAAGCCCGCTTCGTTGCGAGCGTGAAATCGTCCACTCACTTGAGGGGTTCTCGCGAACAGACTTTTACCGAATGATCGCGGCCAAGCGCCCGGGACAGCTCCGCGGCGTCCAACTCAACAATCAACATTCGGGAGAGAGACCCCATGCAAGCTTTTGCGAAAACCGTTGTGGCCTTGGCCGCCGTGGCGTTGTCGGGCGCCGCTTCGGCAGTGACCATCAACTCGTTCAGCTTCGATGGCTCGGCCGCGGACATCGTGTTCATGGGCACGCCGTCGACGGAGATCATCGGCAACTACGCGACGTATTGCATCGACCTGGCGCAAGTTCTCAACGTGCCGGATGGCAGCTACAGCTTCGGCGCCTACGCGAGCGATTGGATTTCGCGGCTCGTGACGGTGGCCGGTTTCGACGGTCTCAATTTCGGCACCGACGGCCTGAGCACGACACTGCAAAAGACCGCGTTCCAACTCGCGATCTGGGAAGCCGTCTACGACACCGCTCCCGGCAATTTGAGCGCCGGCGTGTTCTCGGTGACGGGCGCTGATGCGGGCGTCATCGCCCAGGCGAATGCCTATCTCGGCGCCGCCAATGGGTTAGCCGCGGGCTCGTATGCCACCGATCACCTGTTCGCGTTCACGAGCGAGCGCGGCCAGGATCTGATCACCGCCGTTCCCGAGCCGTCGACCTACGCGTTGATGCTGGCGGGTTTGGCCGGCATCGGCTTCGTCGCGCGTCGGCGTTCGCAGCCGCGATCGTAAGAGGGATCGTAAGAGGAAGAGCGGGCGGCCTTGGCCGCCCTTCTCTTTATGCCCAGCGCAGTCCCGACGCGAACAGGCCTGCCGTCTCGGCGGCCAATGAGCGCGGGAGCTCCAGGTGCTTGGCGTCGATTTCGTGCAGGTACCAGTGGGCGTAGCACTTGGGGTTGAAGCCGTTGGTGCGGCGCCGCCACAGCAAGCCGACATGATCGACGGTGTGGCGCGCCTGGATCAAATGCACTTCGACACCAGGCGCGGCGGCTGACTCCCTGCACAGCTCGGCCTGGATCGCGTCCCACTGCGGTTCGAGCTCGCTCGCGCCGTCATGCATGCCGTTGCTGACGGAGTCGTCCGACTGCGTGGTCGCTCGATTGGCGACGTGCTTGCGGCGCAGCAGCGAATGTGCCAATCGACGCTCGATGCGAAGCCACAGATTGCGTGCCATCGCGCGTGGCGCATAGCTGTCGAGCAGCCACACGGGAGGGCGCATCGTGCCGGCAAATTGCTGGGCCAGACGCAGCGCGAGAATTCCGCCGAGCGAGAAGCCGACCAGAGCGCCGATTCGCTGCGGCCCGAGTTCCTTCAGCAACTGCCCGATGCGTTCGTACAGAAACCACAACGCGTGTTGCTGCGGGGCTTGCGACAGCATCGCTTCCAGATCGGGGATCGCGATCGCGTGGTCGTCACCGAAGCGACGCTGCATCTGCTCGGCCAGCGCGTACAGGCCGAGCGCCTGGCCGCCCTTGCCGGGAATCAGCACGAGCACATGCCGCGCATCGAATGGGCCGACGATCACGCAGTGGCCGGGACTGCGTGTCGGGGGCTCGCCGGCGAGCTCGCACAGCGTTGCGAACGTCGGACGCGCAAGAAAGGCGCCGGCATCGATGCGCAAGCCGTGTTCGCGCCGCAGTTGCGCCGTCATCCGCATCACGGTCAGCGAGTTGCCGCCGCAGTGAAGGAAGTCGGTCGATGCGGCTATGGGTGCCGACGTCGTGCCGACCCAGCGTTGCCACGACGCGCGCAGCACGGCAACGAGCTCAACGCTTCCCGATGCCGATGACGCCGCGCGCTCGTCGCGCAGCACGGCGCCGACGTGAAGCTCGCTAACCTCGCACATCGCCTCGAGCCGGCGAACAAACGCTGTGGCCACCGCGTTCACGTGTCCGCGCACAAAAGCGCTCTCCACCGCTTCGATGCTGCAGCACAACTCGCCGTCGACCATAGCCACGTGCAGGCACACACCGAAGCGCGCCCCTTGCTGCGGCACGCGCAGCAGGCGAGCTCGCGCCGGGCCGAAGGGCAAGCTGCGCGCGGGATCGAAGCGCCAGGTAAATCCGAACGCATTCAAATGCGGCGACACCGATGGATCGCGCGCTGCGATCGACTCGACGATCGTGTGATGCGGCAAGAATGTCGGCCGCTGCAATTGCAGCACCGATTGATTGACTCGCGTCAGCGTCTCGGCCAGCGTCTCGCCCGCCCTCGCGCCGGCTTCGACGAAACACAGATCGATGAAGCAGCCCACCGGCTCGACCAGCTCGGGTTCGATGCGGCGAGAAAACGGCGTCGACACGAATCGGCATGGCGCGCCGAACACGTCTTGCAGCGCGAGCCCATAGGCCGCGAGCAGAGGCGCAAATGGCGTCACCGACAGACGAGCGCATGCCGGGTGCAGTCGGGCGCCGAGCGTCGCAGGAATCACGACCGTGACCTCGCGGCCGGGCGCGGGCGATCGATCCACCGGTGCCGGCTGGCTGGTGAGGGAGCCGATCAATCGATCGACCCAAGTATGGGCAGCAGCATGATCGGCCCACGCCTTCTCGATTGCAGCGAAGACCAGCGGCGAGCCATAGACCGGCGGCAACTCGGCGCCGGCGATCAACCGGTCGAGCTCGTGCAGGCAACGATCGACGCTGGCTTCATCGATCGCGATGTGGTGCACCGTCCACACGAGCAGCGATGCTCCGCCCGACACCGGCCAGAAGTCGACTCGCATCACGCCGTCATGCGCCACGTCGAGGCGACGGTTGATCGTCGCGAGCAGCGCGCTCGGCCAGCACTGATCGGTCGGGGGCTCGGCGAGCTCGTCGTGCTCGCGCCACCAGAGCGCGGGTAGCGCGTCTCGCACGCTCGCGTGGGCCATGTCGCGATCGACTGCAAGCGTCATTCGCAACGCGGGGTGGCGATCCGCGAGCCTGGCGAAGGCTCGCCGAACGGCCACTCGATCGGATGGCGCATCGAGATGCAGTGCGACGTGAACCAGATAAGCGCAGCCGCTCGCGTCGAGCTGCGATGCTGCGAGCATCGTCTGCTGGGCACGCGTGAGCGGCAGCTGTGCCGCGGACGGCGACGCCGCGGCATCGGCGCCGTCGAACGACAAGGCCGCTTCGATGCGCCGCGCTTGCTCGCAGAACAGCGGAAAGCGCAGCACGTCGATCGGCGTCAGGTTGCGCCGGAGTTGGCGTCGCACCTGGGCACTGACCTGCAGCGCCAGCAGCGAGGTGCCGCCGATCGCCAGAAAGCTCGCGTGCCGATGGATGGCCGATGCGGGCAGACACCTTTTCCAGATGCCGGCGAGCGCCTCTTCGGCATGGCTGCGCCAACGCGTGTCCGCGCGCGCGACCGCATTGGCTTGCTCGTCGACCCGCGCCGCGAGCGCAGCGCGATCGAGCTTGCCGTTCAGGCTCAGCGGCCATCGCTGCATCGCGATGAAGCGCTTCGGAACGGCGGGCAGCGGCAAGCGCTCGCCAAGAAATTCGGCGACCGCGTCGCTCGTTGGAGCGCTGCCGCCGATGCCGCTGAAGCAGGCGACGAGATGCTGCGATTCGGCACTGTCGCCGCGCATCAGCACGGCGGCGTCGCCGACGCCGGGGCACGAGCGCAGCAGGGTCTCGACTTCCTCGAGCTCGACGCGGTGCCCTTGGATCTTCACTTGCCGGTCGACGCGGCCGCGGAACTCGAATGCGCCGTCGGCGCGTCGATGCACGAGGTCGCCGGTGCGGTACCAGCGCCGGCCAT
>VBCQ01000034.1 GCA_005882155.1 Betaproteobacteria bacterium | reverse complement strand
AGATGCGACGCGACGCAGAAGCGCGGGCCGTCCCACGGCTGGTCTTTGTAGCCGGAATAGTCGAGGCCGCAGAGGTCGATCAGCTGCTCGAATTTCAGCGATGGCGCATCGCGCAGCGCAAGCGCGCTGTCGGCGTAGTCGGCGGCGCGCACGGTGACGGTGACTTCGCCGCGGTCGCGCACCAGCGATTTGATGCGCTCGCCGAGCACGGACTTCAACGCGGATTCGAGGATGTCGAGTCGGCTCATGGTTCTTTAGCGCGCGATCGTGTTTTCGCGGCGGATCTTTGCCTGCAGTTGCAGGATGCCGTAGAGCAGGGCCTCGGCCGTCGGCGGGCAGCCGGGCACGTAGACATCGACCGGCACGATGCGGTCGCAGCCGCGCACCACCGAATAGCTGTAGTGGTAGTAGCCGCCGCCATTGGCGCACGAGCCCATTGAAATGACCCAGCGCGGCTCAGCCATCTGGTCGTAGACCTTGCGCAGTGCCGGCGCCATCTTGTTGCACAAGGTGCCGGCGACGATCATCAGGTCGCTCTGGCGCGGGCTCGGGCGAAACAGCATGCCGAAGCGATCCATGTCGTAGCGCGCAGCGCCCGCGTGCATCATCTCGACCGCACAGCAGGCGAGCCCGAACGACATCGGCCACAGCGATCCGGTCTTCGACCAGTTGATCACTGCGTCCATCTGGGTCGTCATGAACCCTTGCTTGAGAACGCCTTCGATGCCCATTGCGCTACTCCGTCTTCGTCATTCCCAGTCCAGCGCGCCCTTTTTCCACTCGTAGGCGAAACCGACGACGAGGATCGCGAGGAAGAGCATCATCGACCAGAAACCGACTGCACCGATTTCGCGCAATGACACGGCCCAGGGGAAGAGGAACGCGATCTCGAGATCGAACAGGATGAAGAGGATGGCGACCAGGTAGTAGCGCACATCGAACTTCATGCGCGCGTCTTCGAAGGCTTCGAAGCCGCATTCGTACGGAGAATTCTTCGCCGCGTCAGGGCGACGCGGGCCGAGCAGGAAACCGAGGACTTGGGGAGCCACTCCCACCGCCGCGCCGACCAGTATGAACAGTATGACGGGCAGATAGGGTTCCAGATTCATGGTGGGCCGGTTGCGCTTGACGATTGAGCGGCGCTCCTGTCAGAGCCCCGCGCAAGTAGATCTGGTGCCGACGGCGAGACTCGAACTCGCACAGCTTTCGCCACTACCCCCTCAAGATAGCGTGTCTACCAATTTCACCACGTCGGCCAAGGTAAAACGACTTCGTTTGCTCATCTGAACGGCGCGAGGAATCGCCATCCAAACAACCGCAAATTCTAACCCAAGCACTGCACTGCAACATCGTCGTCCCGGAGTCAGGAAACGATGTTGACGCCGCTCAATTCTTCGGAATCGCAGCGGCGCCCGATGCGGGCACTGCAGGCACGACGCTTGGTGTTGCCGTACTGCTGTTGGGGATCTGTGCGGCGCCGCTCAGCGGCACGCTCGCCGCCGGTGCGACGACGCTCGGGCGGTCGAGGACGCTGCCGCTCGATGGCCGCGCGCGGTCGTTCGACAGGAACGCGAGCGCCAAGGTGCAAATGAAGAACACGCCGGCGCACACCGCCGTGGAGCGCGACAGGAAGTTCGCGCTGCCGGTCGCGCCGAACAAGCTGCCCGACGCACCGCTGCCGAACGATGCACCCATGTCGGCGCCCTTGCCGTGCTGCACCAGCACCAGGCCGATCATCACCAGCGCCGCGAGGACTTGCAGCATCACGACGACACTCAACAACCAATTCATTGCTTTGGGCTCCAGGAAATTCGTTGGGCGACCGGCTCAGCCGGCCGCACGACAGATGGCAGCGAAGTCCGCCACCTTGAGGGACGCGCCCCCGATCAACCCGCCATCGATGTCGGGTTGCGAGAAGAGCGTGGCGGCGTTGTCGGGCTTGACGCTGCCGCCGTAGAGAAGCTGCATCTCGGCCGACTTCGGCGTCGCGGCGTGCAGCTGCGTTCGCAGCAGCGCATGCACCGCCTGCGCCTGCTCAGGCGTCGCAGTCTTGCCGGTTCCGATCGCCCACACCGGCTCGTAGGCGACGACGACTTGCGAAATGCAATGGCCAAGGGTGTGGATCACCGCCGACATCTGGCGCTTGACGACGACGTCGGTCTGATTGGCTTCTCGCTCGGCCAGCGTTTCGCCGACGCAGACGATTGGCGTGAGGTTGTGAGCGAGCGCGATCTTGGCCTTGTCGGCGACCAGTTGATCGGATTCGGCGTGATAGGCGCGCCGCTCCGAGTGGCCGACGATGACGTACTTGCAGCCGAATTCGGCGAGCATCGCAGCCGAGACGTCGCCCGTGTACGCGCCGGCCTCACGGCTCGAGCAATCTTGTGCGCCCCACGCGATGCGCTTGCCTTGCAGCGACAACGCGACGTCGGCGAGATACGGATACGGCGCGCACACCGCGACATCGCTGACCCACGGGCCGGCGCCATCCAGACCGGCAAGCAGCTCGGCATTGAGCAGCCGGCTGCCGTTCATCTTCCAGTTGCCAACCACCAGCTTGCGACGCATGCTTTTTTCCTCGTGATTGCCGCTCACCATGTCAGCACCAGCTTGCCGATGTGCTGATTCGATTCCATCAATGCGTGGGCCTGCGCAGCCTGCTCGGCCGGGAACGTTTGGTGGATCACCGGCTTGACCTTTCCGCTCGCGAGCCAGGGCCACGCGGTTTCGCGCAGCGCCTTGGCAATCGCCGACTTGAATTGCACCGAGCGTGGCCGCAAGGTCGAGCCGCTGATCGTCAGGCGTCGGCGCAATACCGCGCCGGCGTCGATCTGCGCTTTGGCGCCGCCCTGCACCGCGATGATCACCAGGCGCCCGTCATCAGCCAGGCAATTCAATTCGCGCGCGACGTAGTCGCCTGCGACCATGTCGAGGATCACGTTCGCGCCATGGCCGTTCGTCAAGCGGGCGACTTCGGCGGCGAAGTCATGCGTCGTGTAGTTGATCGCGTGGTCGGCACCGAGCGCCAGGCAAGCAGCCGCCTTCACGTCGGACCCGACGGTCACGATCACCTTCGCGTTCGCTGCCTTCGCGAGCTGAATCGCCGTCACGCCGATGCCGCTGCTGCCGCCCTGCACGAGCAGCGTCTCGCCGGAGTGCAAATGCGCGCGGTCGAACACGTTCGACCAGACGGTGAAGAAGGTCTCGGGCAAGCTCGCCGCTTCGACATCGCTGAGCCCGGCCGGCACCGGCAGGCATTGGCCGATCGGTGCAGCGCACAGCTCGGCATAACCGCCGCCGGAGACCAGCGCGCAGACGCGGTCGCCGATCTTGAAACCGGCGCCGGCCAGTTCTGCTTCGCTGCCTTCGACGATGACGCCGGCCACTTCGAGGCCAGGCAAATCGGATGCACCGGGCGGCACCGGGTACAGGCCCTTGCGCTGCAGCACGTCGGGCCGATTGACGCCTGACGCCGCGACGCGAATGACGAGCTCGCCGGGGCCGGCCACCGGCGCGGGTCGCGCAACAGGACGCAGCACCTCCGGGGCACCGAACGATGTGATCTCAATGGCTTTCATCGCGGGGCAGATCGAGGCGAAGGGCAAGGCTTCAAGCCCTGCCCTCCGCCGACGAGCGCTGGCTCACTCGTGTCCGACCGTCTGGAACTGCTGCGGCTCGCGTTGCGGCTCGCGATCGAGCAGTGCCTTCATCGACAACTTGACGCGTCCCTTCTCATCGGTCTCGAGCACCTTGACCTTGACGATCTGGCCTTCCTTGAGGAAGTCGGTGACCTTCTCGACGCGCTGGTGCGCGATCTGGCTGATGTGCAGCAGGCCGTCCTTGCCGGGCAGCAGGTTCACCAGCGCACCGAAGTCGAGAATCTTGGTGACAGCGCCTTCGTAGATCTTGCCCACTTCGACTTCCGCGGTGATCTCTTCGATGCGCTTCTTCGCGTGGGCTGCCTTCTCGGCGTCGGTCGACGCGATCGTGATCGTGCCGTCCTCACCGATGTCGATCGTTGTGCCTCACGTCGCGAATCTTCTCCGGGTTGATCTTCATCGTGTACAGGCGCGGTGCGAACTGCGAGACCTCGGCCTTCGCGCCGCCCATCGCCTCGACCATCTTGCCAAGGATGTGCATGCGGGCTTCCTTGGCCTGCGCCAGCGCGACCTGCATGATTTCCTTGGTGATGCCCTGGATCTTGATGTCCATCTGCAGCGCGGTGACACCGGTCGTCGTGCCGGCGACCTTGAAGTCCATGTCGCCCAAGTGATCCTCGTCGCCGAGGATGTCGGTCAGCACCGCGAAGCGGTTGCCTTCCTTGATCAGCCCCATCGCGATGCCGGCGACGTGCGCCTTCAACGGCACACCCGCATCCATCAGCGCAAGGCAGCCGCCGCACACCGAGGCCATCGACGACGATCCGTTCGATTCGGTGATTTCCGAGACGACACGCATCGAGTACGGGAAATCGGTGCGGTCGGGCAGCACCGCGACGAGCGCGCGCTTGGCGAGTCGGCCGTGGCCGATTTCGCGCCGCTTGGGCGTGCCGACACGGCCGGTTTCGCCGGTGGCGAACGGCGGCATGTTGTAGTGAAGCATGAAGTGCTCGCTGAACTCGCCGGCGAGCGCGTCGATCTTCTGCGAGTCGCGGTCGGTGCCGAGCGTCGCGGCAACCACCGCCTGCGTCTCACCGCGCGTGAACAGCGCCGAGCCGTGAACGCGCGGCAGCACGCCGTTGCGGATCTCGATCTGCCGCACGGTGCGGGTGTCGCGGCCGTCGATGCGCGGCTCGCCGGACAGGATCTGGCTGCGAACGATCTTGGCCTCGATGTCGAACAGCACGTTGTCGACCTTGACCTTGTCGAAGTCGGCGCCTTCTTCGGTCAACGCCAGCAGCGTGGCGGCGGTGACTTCGCGGGTCGCTTGGGTGCGCGCCTGCTTCGAGCGGACTTGATAAGCGGCACGCAGCTTGTCTTCTGCGAGCGCTGAGATTTTCGCGATGAAAGGCTCGTCCTTGGCCGGCGGCTGCCAGTCCCAGGCCGGCTTGCCGGCGTCACGCACGAGGTCGTTGATCGCGGCGATCGCGATGTTGCCCTGTTCGTGGCCGAACACTACGCCGCCGAGCATCACCTCTTCGCTCAACTGCTTGGCCTCGGACTCGACCATCAGCACCGCGGCTTGCGTGCCGGCGACGACGAGGTCCATCTGCGACTCGACGAGCTGCGCCTTGGTCGGGTTCAGCACGTACTCGCCGTTG
>VBCQ01000033.1 GCA_005882155.1 Betaproteobacteria bacterium | reverse complement strand
CAATGAATTACCGATGGGACTGGCAGGTCTACCTGCAAGACACCGGCGGCGGGCAGACCTACCTGCAGTGGATGATGTCGGCGTGGGGCTGGACCATTGCGGTGGCGATCGTCGCGTGGGTCGTCGCCCTCGCGTTCGGCTCGCTGATCGGCGTGCTGCGAACCGTGCCGAACAAGGGGCTGCAGCTGTTCGGCAACGCCTGGGTCGAGCTGTTTCGCAACATCCCGGTGCTGGTCCAGATCTTCCTCTGGTACCACGTGATTCCGGCGCTGATCCCGCCGATGAAGACGCTGCCGTCGTTCATCCTGGTCGTGTTCGCGCTCGGCTTCTTCACCTCGGCACGCGTCGCTGAGCAGGTGCGTGCCGGCATCCAGAGCTTGCCGCGCGGGCAGATGATGGCCGGCTCGGCGATGGGCCTCACGCTGCCGCAGACCTACCGCTACGTCATCCTGCCGATGGCGTTTCGCATCATCCTGCCGCCGCTGACGAGCGAGGCGATGAACATCATCAAGAACTCGTCGGTCGCGTTTGCGGTATCGATCTCCGAGCTGATCCTGTTCGCGATGCAGGCGCAGGAAGAGACCTCGCGCGGCATCGAGATCTACCTCGGCGTCACCGGGCTGTACATCGTCTCGGCGTTCGCGGTGAACCGGCTGATGGCCTTGATCGAAGCCAATGTGCGCGTGCCCGGAACGATCGGAGCGGCCAAATGAGCAACTTCGATTTCTCCGTCTTCAACTTCGAGCTGCTGCGCAGCTTCGTCGCGTCGGGTCTGATCTTCAGCGTGCAGCTGACCTTCATCGCGATGCTCGGCGGCATCATGATCGGCACGCTGCTCGCGCTGATGCGGCTGTCGGGCATCAAGCTGTTCGAGATCCCGGCGCGCATCTATGTCGACGGGCTGCGCTCGATCCCGCTGGTGATGGTGATCCTGTGGGTCTATCTGCTGATCCCGCTGTTCCTCGGCCGCGCGATCGGCAAGGAGCTGTCGGCCATCGTCACGTTCACGATCTTCGAGGCGGCGTACTACTCGGAGATCATGCGTGCCGGCATCCAGTCGATCGCCCGCGGCCAGGTTCATGCCGGCCAGGCGATTGGCCTCAGCTACGCGCAGAACATGCGCTACGTGATCCTGCCGCAGGCCTTCCGCAACATGCTGCCGGTGCTGCTGACGCAGACCATCGTGCTGTTCCAGGATACCTCGCTCGTCTACGCGATCGGCGCCTACGATTTGCTGCACGGCTTCGAGACGCTGGGCAAGAACTATGGCCGCACGGTCGAGACCTATCTCGGCGCCGCCGTCGTCTATTTCATCATCTGCTTCTCGCTGTCCACCGTGGTCAAGCAATTGCAGAAGAAGATCGCCATCATTCGTTGAAGGAAGCCCCTCATGGCCAACATGATCGACATCAAGAACGTTTCCAAGTGGTACGGCAGCTTCCAGGTGCTGACCGATTGCACGACCTCGATCAAGAAGGGCGAAGTCGTCGTCGTCTGCGGCCCGTCAGGGTCGGGCAAGTCGACGCTGATCAAGACCGTGAACGCATTGGAGCCGTTCCAGAAGGGCGACATCGTTGTCGATGGCACGTCGATCTCCGACCCGAAGACCAATCTGCCGAAGCTGCGCTCGCGGGTGGGGATGGTGTTTCAGCACTTCGAGCTGTTTCCGCATCTGTCGGTGACCGAGAACCTGACGCTCGCGCAGATCAAGGTCCTCAACCGCAGCGAAGACGAAGCGAAGACGCGCGGCCTGAAGATGCTCGACCGCGTCGGCCTGATGGCGCACAAGGACAAGTTTCCCGGTCAGCTCTCCGGCGGCCAGCAGCAGCGCGTCGCGATCGCCCGTGCATTGAGCATGGACCCGATCGTCATGCTGTTCGACGAGCCGACCTCGGCACTCGACCCCGAGATGGTCGGCGAAGTGCTCGACGTGATGGTGCTGCTGGCCAAGGAAGGCATGACGATGATGGTCGTCACCCACGAAATGGGCTTCGCCAAGAAGGTCAGCCACCGCGTGATCTTCATGGACGCAGGCAAGGTCGTCGAAGACTGCACTCGCGACGATTTCTTCGGCAACCCCGATGCGCGCACGCCGCGGGCGAAGGAATTTTTGTCGAAGATCCTCCAGCATTGACCGTTCAGGCAAGATCCTCGTGCAGGCACAGGATGTTGCCCTCGGTGTCTTCGAACCAGGCGGCCTTCTCGGAGCCCAGAACGCAGACATGCTCGACGGTCTTGAAGTCGGGGTAGTCGTAGTCGGCAAACTTGACGCCGCGGGCCTTCAGCGCCGCAATGCTGCGTCCGATGTCGTCGACGCGAAAGCTCAACGCCGTGTGCTGCGCCTTCGTTCCCTCGGCTTTCGGAAACAGTGCGATCTCGGTGCCGCCGCAGCGGTAGACGAACTTGCCGTCGGGCTTGGCGGCGCCCGCCTCGAGGCCGAGAGCCTGCTCGTAAAAACGCCGCGCGCGATTCAAGTCTTTTACCGGAAGCATGCAGGTGACCTGCGATTCGGCCAACGCGACCATCGATTGGGTGCTCATCGACATTTCTCCTTGCAGCGTGGGATGTGATGCTTTAACGTTTTAGTCCCCGGCGCTGTCTCGCGCCATACGCAGCCTTGCGTACGGCCCGGTATCCCGGGCGGCAGGAGGCGCATGACGACACTTCGTGAGCAGGACTGGCGCGCCGGTTTCAGGCTGCTGCATGAGGTGGCCAGCGCCGCCGATGGCGCTGACGCGCTCGCCGAGGCGGCGGTTCAATCGTTGCCGGCGCTGGTGGCAAGCGAAATCACGACCTTGTCGGTGTGCGATTTGAAGAGCGGCCACCGCGCCGTGATCGGCACACCGAAAGACGCCATCGGTGCCGAAGACCGCGAGTGCTTCGATCGCTACTTCCGTGAGCACCCGCTGGTGCGATACCACGCCGACTTTCGCGGACCGCTCGCCTGCCGCATCAGCGACCTGGTGCCGTTCTCGCGCTTTCGCCACACAGGGCTGTACAGCGACTACTACCGCCGCATCGGTATCGACCACGCTGTTGCGCTGCCGATCCATGTCGACGACCGCACGCTGATCAGCTTCGTGCTGAACCGTCGCGGACGCGACTTCGGCGAGCGCGAGCGCGAGCGGCTGGATCTCGTCGGCCCGCTGCTGTCGCGCTGCTATC
>VBCQ01000032.1:23091-29580 GCA_005882155.1 Betaproteobacteria bacterium | reverse complement strand
GCGGCACACAGCACTCCTGTGCAGCACCAACACGCCGGCCAGCTCCGCGAGCAATGCGCGGACTTCGGGGGAGCCAAGCCTCTCCGCGGGATGCAGCATCGCGCCGCGCTGCGGCCACGTCGCGCTGGCCGATGGAACGCTGTTGACAAGCGTTCCAGCCGCGTCGGCAAGTTCGATCTCGACGCGCTTGTCCCACGCCGCGTCGAGCCATTTGCGCAACTGAAAGCGACCGTGCTCGCGCACCAGAGTCTCGAAGTCGGCGCGCAGCACAGGGTCGCCCAACACGGCAGCATGGAATCGCCGGTAGACCTCGGATGCATGCTCGCTCGCGTCTTCGATCAACTCCATGTCGGGCTGCAGTCCGAGCTCGGCGAGCAGCTCCAGCGGTGCGGCGCGCAGCAGCTGCGAGAACCATGCATGGAAGGTCCGAATCTCGACCGAACGTCCACCGCGCAGGATGCTTTCGTGCAGTTCGCCGAGCGACGGCGCAAGCGCACGAGCCTGCGCATCGTCAAGACCGCGCGCGCGCAGCTCGGCGATTCGCTTGTCATCGCTGCACGCCGGCGCGGCGAATTCGCTCAGCCAGTCGTTGAGCCGCTGACGCATCTCGCCGGCCGCCTTGCGGGTGAATGTGATCGCGAGGATCTCGTTCGGCTGCGCGCCGGCGAGCAGCGCTCTGAGGATTCGCGACACCAGCATCCACGTCTTGCCGGCGCCGGCACAAGCCTCGACGACGACGCTGCGGCTGGGGTCGCAGGCGGCGGCATAGAACGCGTCGCGCGCCACGCTGCGGCCATCGACGGTGTACGCGGCGCGGGTCTCGGCCAAGGTCATGTCCAATGATCTCGCCGACACAGCCCGCGCGCCTCGCAGAACTCGCAGGCTCGGCCTTCACCGAGCGCCGGCATCACCGCGCCGTCGCGCAGGCGCGCCAGATCGCGGGCGATGCCATCGACGAGCTGCTGCGCGCTCGCCTCGACGTTCTTGTGCTCGATCGCGCGGATGCCGTCGGCGTCGTCGAGCGGCAAATAAACCGCTGCCAACGGACCCGCGGCGTGCGACTGCTGCGCCATCAGTGCCGCATAGAACGCGAGCTGCGTGTCCTCTTGCGGGTGCTTGACCTTCGTTCGCAGGTCTTGCGAGCTGCCGGTCTTGTAGTCGATCAACTGCGTGACGGGCCCATCGTCTCCCATCACGCTGTCGACCCGGTCGATGACACCGTGCATCTCGACGCCGGCCCACTGCCGCGGGCGCGCGGTCAGCTCGCGTTCGCCGTCGAGCCATTGCGCGCCGGAGGTGTCGCGCTCGTGCAGCCAGTCGACATAGCGTGGCGCAAAGCGGGCGAAGGTCGCCGCATAAGGCAGGAAGGCCGCTTCGTCGAGATGCATCTCATGCTGCACTTGCTGCGCAATGGCGTGCAGCCGAAGGGCTTCGGACGCGGCGTCCAACGGCTCGGCGCGCGTCGCATGAAAGCGTCGCAGCACCGCATGCAGCCAGATGCCGTAGTCGCGCTTTTCGACCTCGTCATCGAGCTCGTCGGCATCGCGCAACGCGAGCAAACGCAGCGCAAAGAAACGATACGGACACGCGCGCAGCGCTTCGCACGCACTCGCGCTGAGCCGCGCCGGCAGCAGCGCCGGCGCCGACGGCAGCGGGCGCGCCACCGGCCGCGACGGCAGCTCGACGACGCTGCTCGGGTCGGGTGCGGCGGCGATCGAGCCGTGCCCGCCCCGACGCATCGCGATCTCGAGCCGCTGCAACAGCGGGCTCGCGGCCAACGGCTCGCCGCCATCGTCGAGGCGGCGCAGCAGGCTGACATGCGGCGATCGCAGCAGCTGCGCAAACGCGAGCGTCTCGGCAGCGCGGCGCTCGGCGATGTCGGGCAACCCCAGCTCGGCGGCAAGCGCGTCGCTGAGCAGCGGGTTCGGCGCGGGCGCCGCACCAAGGCGCTTCTCGTCGGCTCCGGGCAAGATGACCGCAGCGAAGGGCCGCAGCATCGCGCTCGCGAGCGGCGTGATGACCACGGCGGCGTCGGCGCTGTCCGACGCCTCGGGCCGAAACGACCCCTCTTCGAGCGCCGCGTCCAGCCAGTGCGTGAACTCGTCGAGGCTCATCGCGTCGGTGTCCATGAATGCGGCGCCGTCGTTCAGATGCGCCGCTGCGAGGACTTGGCGACCGGCTTCATCGTCATTGAGAAGCACCCATGCGCCACAGCCTTGCAACGCATCGCGCAGCGCATCGAGCCAGCCGGCCAAGCTGAGCGAACGCGAATCGCGAAGCCGCGCGATCGCTGCGTCCGCATCACGCCACAACGCCGCGGCGGAATCGGCCAACGCCGTGATGTCGACCGAAGTCACCGCAGACCACCCTTTGCGCCGCAGCGTGAACTCGAGCATCTGCAAAGCCGATGACGCGTCGGCCCCTCGCGGCCAGGCCGCCTCGCATGACTTGAGCCAGTCGAGCCAGTCGTCGCAACTCGCGCGCGGACGTGCGGCGCGCAACGCGCCCGCGACCAACGCGCCGGCACGCGTCGTCGACAACTTCCAGCCGGTCTCGTCGAGCACGCTCACTTGCCGGCGCGACAACAGCGCGCGCACGCGGCGCACCAGCAAGCGGTCCTGCGCGATCAGCGCGACTGGCGCTTGGCCCGCGCTCAGCTGCGCCAGCACCTGAGCCGCAGTGCGCTGCGCTTCGGACTCGAAATCGGCGCAGACCGCGATGCTCAGGTCAGCGTGACGAGCAGCTGCAGCGAAGGGCTCGGCCAGTTGCACATCGGCGTCGATCGAAAGGCATGGCGTTTCGACGTCGGCGCTGTCGAGCAGGCGTTCGATCAACGGATCAGATCCGCCTGACTGAACGACGATCCAGGCCGTTGGTCGCAAGCCGAACAGCGCGTCGGTCGGCGGTGTCGCGCCGGCCGCCGCCCATTCGAAGGCGACGCGCGCGAGCAGCCTTTCGGTGGCGCCGGGTCCCTGCTGCACACCGAGCAGCTCGCGGCCGCGGGCCCAGTGCGCGACGCGCGCCGCAGGCGGCACCGCAGCAGCGCTGCGCGCAAAAGCATGCGCCGCCTGCACCAGCGCTGCGACCGCGTGATCGAAGCCGCGCGGGTCGCGCCGCATCCACGCACTGGCCCAGCCCTGTGCGCGCAGCAGCCGACGCGCGCTCAGTCGGTCGAGCGCTGCATCGAAAGTGATCTGTCCGCCGAGCGAAGGCTCGGCCGGGCCGATGCTTCTCGCGAGCGTGTGCGTCGTTTCGATTCGCGGCATCCAGCCACCCGCCCTCGCCCACTCGCGCCGCGCCAGCGGCAGGTGCTGCGCAAAGGGCAGCAGCATGATCGCGTCGCGCAGCGCCACATCCGCCTGCGCAGCCCACGCGATGGCCTCGCGCACGATATCCGGCCAGGGGTCATCATGGCGAAATTCAAGGGACCTGCGCGCTATCAAAGCCATAGCAATGACGAGGCCTCGAGGCGTGTCTTGAAGACGACGGGGGATGGACACATGTGTCAGAATCATTGTGCCTTGCCGCCCGACGCCGAGCGGCGCCCCCAGAGGACCCACCATGAGCAGTGAACTGATCAAGCACACCTCCGATGCGTCGTTTGACAGCGACGTCCTGCAAGCCGACAAGCCGGTGCTGGTCGACTACTGGGCCGAGTGGTGCGGTCCGTGCAAGATGATCGCGCCCATCCTCGATGAGGTGTCGAAGGACTACGACGGTCGCCTGCAGATCGCGAAGATGAACGTCGACGAGAACCGCGACGTGCCGGCCAAGTTCGGCATCCGCGGCATTCCGACCCTGATGCTTTTCAAGGGCGGCCAGCTCGCCGCGACCAAGGTCGGCGCCTTGTCGAAAGCCCAGTTGACGGCCTTCCTCGACGGTCATCTATAATCGTTTCAATCGCTTCGGGAAGAGCACCCCTTCCGCAAGCCGTGCCGCTCCCGAAGCCGGAAAGTTTCGCCACCACGCCCTGAAGCCCGCTACACGTTGTAGTCGGCTTCGCCCCTTCCAAGGCGGCGCGTCGGTTCGGCCTCCCACTCCAGCGTTCCCGTTCTGTTCGATCGCCCAAGGCGGGCCGATCGCCAACCATCCCCAGGGTCCCCACCCATGCATCTGTCAGAACTGAAAGCGATCCACGTCTCCGAGCTCATCAAGATGGGCGAGGCACTGGAGATCGAGAACGTCGCTCGCATGCGCAAGCAAGAGCTGATGTTCGCGATCATGAAGAAGCGCGCCAAGGGCGGCGAGCAGGTGTTCGGCGACGGCGTGCTCGAGGTGCTGCCCGACGGCTTCGGCTTCCTGCGCTCGCCCGACGCGAGCTACATGGCGTCGACCGACGACATCTACCTGAGCCCGAGCCAGATCCGCCGCTTCAACCTGCACACCGGCGACGCCATCGAAGGCGAAGTGCGGGTGCCGAAGGACGGCGAGCGCTACTTCGCCCTCGTGAAGGTCGACAAGGTCAACGGCCTGACGCCCGAGGAGAGCAAGCACAAGATCATGTTCGAGAACTTGACGCCGCTGTTCCCGAAGGAACAGTTCAAGCTCGAGCGCGAGATCAAGTCCGACGAGAACATCACGAGCCGCATCATCGATTTGATCGCGCCGCTCGGCAAAGGCCAGCGCGCCCTGCTCGTCTCGGCGCCGAAGAGCGGCAAGACGGTGATGATGCAAAACCTCGCGCATGCCATCACCGCCAACTACCCCGATGTCTACCTGATCGTGCTGCTGGTCGACGAGCGGCCCGAGGAAGTGACCGAGATGCAGCGCACGGTGCGCGGCGAAGTCATCAGCTCGACCTTCGACGAACCGGCGGCGCGCCACGTTCAAGTGGCCGAGATGGTCATCGAGCGTGCCAAGCGCCTGGTCGAATTGAAGAAGGACGTGGTGATCCTGGATGCGAACGCACTGCAGCGCCCGAAGCGCTTCTTCGGCGCCGCGCGCAACATCGAGGAAGGCGGCTCGCTGACGATCATCGGCACCGCGCTCGTCGACACCGGCAGCCGCATGGACGAAGTCATCTACGAAGAGTTCAAGGGCACCGGCAACTGCGAGATCCACCTCGACCGCCGCATGGCTGAGAAGCGGGTCTACCCGTCGATCCTGCTGAACAAGTCGGGCACGCGCCGCGAAGAGCTGCTGCTCAAGCCCGAGATCCTGCAAAAGACCTGGATCCTGCGCAAGCTGCTGTACCCGATGGACGAAATCGAGGCGATGGAGTTCATCCTCGACAAGATGAAGTCGACCAAGACCAACCTGGATTTCTTCGACATGATGCGTCGGGGCGGTTAAGGACCGGCCCCCGCTATAATTCGCGGTTTCCTGCTTCCGGCAAGTGCGTTGAACGGTTCGACGTGGCTGCCGCAACAACAGTGCAGAGGTTCCCATGAAAGAAGGCATTCACCCCAACTACCGCGACGTGTGTTTCGTCGATCTGTCCAACGGTTTCAAGTTCGTGACGCGCTCGTGCGCGCAGACGCGCGAGACCGTCAAGATGGAAGACGGCCGTGAGCTGCCGCTGTTCAAGGTCGAGACCACCAGCGAATCGCACCCGTTCTATACCGGCACGCAGAAGAGCGTCGACTCGCTCGGCGGCCGTGTCGAGAAGTTCCGCAACAAGTTTGCCCACCTCGGCGCGAAGAAGTAAGCGTCGCTCGACTCTCCGCAAAGGCAGCCCAGGCTGCCTTTTTTTTGTGCTTCGTTGCATGATGCGCGCTCACAAGAATCCAGCCACTTGAACTCGCCCAACCCTGCCCTGGTGACCCAACGTGCAGCGCAGCGATTGCCGCGAGGCGCGTTGCTGCTGTTCTGTGCCGCCTACATCCTGCCGGGTCTGTTCGGCCGCGACCCGTGGCGCAACGCCGACATCACCGCGTTCGGCTACATGGTCAACATGGCCGAAGGCCGCTCATCATGGTTTGCACCGACCGTCGCCGGCCTTCCGTCTGACGCCGCACTGCTGCCGTATTGGCTCGGCGCCGCATTCGTGAAATTGCTCGGTCCGTGGTTCGGCCCAGCACTCGCAGCACGCCTTCCGTTCGCCTTGCTGCTGGTGCTGGTGCTGGTGTTGACGTGGTACAGCGCCTACTACCTCGCCCGCACTGATGCGGCCCAACCCTTGCCCTTTGCGTTCGGTGGCGAAGCCGACCCCATCGACTACGCCCGTGCAATCGCCGACGGCGCATTGCTCGCGTTGATCGCAACGCTCGGCTTGCTGCAGCTGGGCCACGAAACGACACCCGAGCTCGCGCAGCTGGCCAGCGTGTCGCTGTTTCTCTACGCAATGGCGGCGAGTCCGTTTCGCGGGACGCAGGCGAAGACCGCGATGCTGATTGCGCTGCCGGCGCTGGCAGCGAGCGGCGCGCCGAGCATTGCCGTCACGCTCGGCCTCGTCGGCGCAGTCGTCTGCCACCGCTCGGCCTACGAGTCGGCGCGCGAATTCTCGCTGTGGGTTCTGGCCAGCGCGGCGCTCGGCGTCGTGACCGCGCT
>VBCQ01000032.1:0-23066 GCA_005882155.1 Betaproteobacteria bacterium | reverse complement strand
CAGTTGGCCGGCTTGGCCGCTCGCGCTGTGGACGCTGTGGCGCTGGCGCCAGCACCTGTTGCATCGGCACATCTCGGTCCCGTTGAGCTGCGCCATCGTGAGCCTCGTCGCATGCATCGCGATGGGCGGATCGGACCGCGCGCTGATGCTCGGCCTACCACCGTTGGCCGCGCTCGCCGCGTTCGCACTGCCGACCCTGCAGCGCAGCACCTCCGCGGCGATCGACTGGTTCTCGGTGTTCTTCTTCAGCGCCTGGGCGATTGCGATCTGGGTCATCTACACATCGGTGTACACCGGCGTGCCGAAGCAGCCGGCGCTCAACGTCGAGCGCCTCGCGTCCGGATTCGTGCCGCGCTTTTCGCTGCTCGACTTGATCTTCGCAGCGCTCGGAACGCTGGCCTGGCTGTGGCTCGTCAAGTGGCGCACCGGCCGCCATCGACATCCGTTGTGGAAGAGTCTGGTGTTACCGGCGAGCGGCGTTGCGCTGATCTGGCTGCTGCTGATGACGCTCGGGCTGCCGCTGGCCGACTACGCGCGCAGCTATCGGCCGCTGGTCGAGCGCATCGCCCAGCGCGTTCCGCGCGACGCTTGCATCTCGGCATCGAACCTCTCGCGCGGCCAGCTCGTTGCGCTCGAGCACATGGGCGGCTACCGCGTCGATGCGGTGACACCGGCACGCGAGACCCGCTGCGACTACCTGCTGCAACTCGAATTGCGCAGCAAGCCGCGCCCCCCGATGGCAGGCTGGACCTTGGTCTCGCTCGAGCGACGTCCGACCGACAGGGATGAAGTGACCGCGATCTATCGGCGAGCGCGATAGATCAGGCGGCGTCGATTCGATCGGCGCTTTGGACCGTCCGCCGTGCGTCGCCACCTGGCTCCGCACCGCGCACCCGCGCGGCGGGAAAAATGAGCTTGAAGCTCGACCCCTTGCCGGGCTCGCTGCGGACTTCGAGCTCGCCGCCATGGCGTTGCGCCACATGCTTCACGATCGACAGACCGAGCCCGGTGCCACCGGTGTCGCGCGAGCGGCTGCCGTCGACGCGATAGAAGCGCTCGGTCAGCCGCGGCAAATGCTCGCGCGCGATGCCGATGCCCGAATCGCGAACTTCGATCTCGCCGGCGCCGTCGCTGCGCAGTGTCCATGACACGTCGACGCTGCCGCCCGATGGCGTGTAGCGCACCGCGTTGTTGACGAGGTTCGCCAGCGCGCTGAGCAGCTCGGCCTCCGCGCCTGCAATCTGTGCCGCATCGGCGCCGCTGAAGCGCAGCGCGTGTCGACCCGACGACAACGCCTCGGCATCGGAGCGCACCTGCGCGAAGAGGCGATGAACCGGCACCCATCGATCGGCAGGCGGACGCGGGCTGCCTTCGAGCTGCGCGAGCGTCAGCAAGTCGCCGACCAGCGTCTGCATGCGCACCGTTTGCTGCGACATCAGCTCGAGCACCCGCCGCCGCTCCGCTTCGGTCAGCGGCAGGCTGCCCATCGTCTCGATGAAGCCCGCAAGCACCGTCAGTGGCGTGCGGATTTCATGCGACACGTTGGCGACGAAATCGCGGCGCATCGCGTCGTTGCGCTCACGCTCGGTGATGTCTTGCGACAGCACGAGCTTCATGCCTGCGCCGTAGGGCCGGATCAGCACCGCCACCGTGCCGCCCGAGCCCGGCCCGGTGATGTTGACCGCTTCGTCGTAGTCGCCCGACTGCAGGTAGGTGACGAACACCGGCGAGCGGACGAGGTTGGTGATTCGCTGGCGCCGATCGCGCAGTGGGTCGAGGCCGAAATGATCGGCGGCGACCGAGTTGCACCACTCGATCTGATCGCTCGCGTCGAGCAGCATCACACCGTTCGGCGACGCTTCGATCGCTGACAGGAACTGATCGAGATGCGCATGCTCGGCGTCGACACGACGCTCGAGCGCGCGGACCGACCGCTCGACGCGGTAACCCACCTCGCCCCAGAAACCGGCATCGCGCGGTGCGGGGCCCTCTTGCTGGCGACGCAGCCAGTCCATGAAACGGTGGCCGCGCCACGCGTCGACGAAGCCGTGCAGCAAGGCGCCGATGGCTGCGCCGATCAGTGCGCCGAGCGCAGGCCAGTGCGAGACGCTTCCGACGACGATGCCGGCAAGCGCACCGACGACCACCGACAGCACGCCGGCCAAGAGTCGCGGAATGAGCCAGCCCATGCGTTCTCGGTGGCCCGGTCGCTCAGCTCGACAAGGCCTGCTGTTGCTGGGTCAGGCGATAGCCCGCGCCGCGCACCGTCTCGATGATGCGCGCGCATTGCACCGTCTCGAGCGCCTCGCGCAGTCGCTTCACATGGACGTCGACGGTGCGCTCTTCGATGAACACGTGGTCGCCCCACACACGGTCGAGCAGCTGCGCGCGGCTGTGCACGCGCTCGGGGTGGGTCATCAGGAAATGCAGCAAACGGAATTCCGTCGGCCCGACGCGCACCTCGCGCGCGTCGCGCGTCACACGGCGCGTCGCCGGGTCGAGCTTCAGCCCCGCGATCTCGACGACGCTGTCGAGCGCCTCGGGCGCCTTGCGGCGCAGCACCGCGCGAATGCGGGCGAGTAATTCGTTGGTCGAAAAAGGCTTGACGAGGTAGTCATCGGCACCGGCATCGAGACCCGAAATCTTGTCGCTCTCTTCGGCACGCGCGGTCAGCATGATGATCGGCAGATCGCGCGTTCGCGCCTGAGCCCGCCAGCGCTTCGCGAGCGCGAGGCCGGTTTGCCCCGGCAGCATCCAGTCGAGCACCACCAGGTCGGGCAGCACCCGATCGACCTCGAACTGCGCCTGGTCGGCGGCGCCCGCGATCGTGACCTCGTAGCCCGCGTGACGCAGGTTGATCGAGATCAGCTCGGCGATCGCCGACTCGTCTTCAACCACCAACACTCGGCTCATTGCATGGTTCCTTCAGCGCACCATCGTCTCGACGGTCGCTACCGGGTTGTGCCGAACATCGGTGCCCTTGACGACATAGATGATGACTTCGGCAAGATTCTTCGCATGGTCGCCGACGCGCTCGATCGCCTTGGCGACGAACACCAGATCGATGCTCGACGAGATCGTCCGCGGGTCTTCCATCATGAAGGTGATCAGCTTGCGCATCAGCCCTTCGAACTCACGATCGATCTGGTCGTCTTGCTTCAGCACTTCGAGCGCCTTCTCGATGTCGAGGCGGGCAAACGCGTCGAGCGCCTTGCGCAGCAGCTTGATCGCCAGCTCGGATTCGAACGCGAGGTCGGACACCGGCAAGCGCATGCGGCTCGACACGCCGCTGTTGATGAGCCGCTGCACCGTGCGTGCGACGCGCGCCGCTTCGTCGCCGACGCGCTCGAGATTGGCAATCGTTTTGCTAATCGCGATCAGCAGGCGCAGGTCGCGTGCCGTCGGCTGACGCCGCGCGATGATCGTCGACAGATCGCGGTCGATCTCGACCTCCATCGCGTTGACGTTCTCTTCCTGCGCCAGCACTTGCGATGCCGTCTCGCCGCTGAAGTTGGTCAACGCGTAGATCGCCTGCGCGACCTGCGACTCGACCAGGCCGCCCATCTCGAGCACGCGGGTCGAGATGCCGCTCAGCTCGGCATCGAATTGAGTGGAAAGATGCTTGTCGCTCATCCGAATCTCCCGGTGATGTAGTCCTCGGTGTCCTTCTTCTTCGGCTTCATGAAGAGGTCAGAGGTGGGCCCGAATTCGATCAGATCGCCGAGGTACATATACGCCGTGTAGTCCGACGTGCGTGCGGCCTGCTGCATGTTGTGTGTGACGATCACCACGGTGTAGTCGCTCTTCAGCTCGTGGATCAGCTCCTCGATCTTGCCGGTGGAGATGGGGTCCAGCGCCGAGCACGGCTCGTCGAGCAGCAACACTTCGGGCTTGATCGCAATGCCGCGCGCGATGCACAGGCGCTGCTGCTGTCCGCCGGACAGGCCCGAGCCGCTCTGGTTCAGCTTGTCCTTGACCTCGGTCCACAACGCAGCTTTCTTCAGCGCCCACTCGACACGCTCGTCCATCTCGATTCGCGGCAGCGTCTCGAACAAGCGCACGCCGAAGGCGATGTTGTCGTAGATCGACATCGGGAACGGCGTCGGCTTCTGAAACACCATGCCGATCTTGGCGCGGATCAGCGACACGTCTTGCTTGGAGCGCAGGATGTTCTCGCCATCGAGCACGATCTCGCCCTCGGCACGCTGCTCGGGATAAAGCTCGAACATGCGGTTGAAGGTTCGCAACAGCGTCGACTTGCCGCAGCCCGAGGGGCCGATGAAGGCGGTGACCTTCTTCTCGGGGATGTCCAAGTTGATTCGCTTGAGCGCCTGGAAACCGCCGTAGTAGAAGTTCAGGTTGCGCACCGAGAGCTTGGGCTTCTCGGTGGCGGGGAGCTCGACTCTCACGTCCATGGATCGGTCCGTTCTGTGGTCAGTGTTTCTGGCGGAACAGTACGCGCGCCAGGATGTTGAGTGCCAGCACACCGAGGGTGATCAGGAACACGCCGGCCCAGGCGAGCTTCTGCCAGTTTTCGTAGGGGCTCATCGCGAACTTGAAGATCGTCACCGGCAGGCTCGCCATCGGCTCGGTCAGGCTCGCGGTCCAGAACTGGTTCGACAGCGCTGTGAACAAAAGCGGCGCCGTTTCTCCGGCGATGCGCGCGAACGCCAGGAGCACGCCGGTCATCACACCCGATCGCGCGGCCTTCAAGGTGATCGTCGCGATGACCTTCCACTTCGGTGTGCCGAGTGCATATGCCGCCTCGCGCAGCGCATTCGGGATCAGCGACAGCATGTTCTCCGTCGTGCGGATCACCACCGGGATGACGATCAGCGCCAGCGCCAGCACGCCGGCGAGTGCGGAAAAACTCTTGACCTGCGCGACGACGACCGCATAGATGAACAGCCCGATGACGATCGACGGCGCCGACAGCAAGATGTCGTTGATGAAGCGTGTGAGGCTGCCGAGCCAGCCCTTCTGCCCGTACTCGGCGAGGTAAATGCCGGCCAGCACACCGATGGGCGTGCCGATCAAGGTCGCGAGGCTCACCATCACCAGCGAGCCGAAGATCGCGTTGGCGAGGCCACCGGTGTCGGCCTGCGGCGGCGGCGTCATCTGGGTGAAGGTCGCGAGGTTCAGCCCGCCGACACCGAGCCGCACGGTCTCGAGCAGGATCCAGATCAGCCAGAAAAGACCGAAGGCCATCGCGGCCATCGACAAGGTCAGCGCCATCGCATTGACCCGCTTGCGCCGCCGATGCTTGGCCAGACGCGCCGGGTCGACGGTCGTGGTCGCAGTGTTCATGTCTTCGTCCCCTCGCCCTTCTTCAACTGCGCGAGCAAGAGCTTGGACAATGAGAGGACGACGAAGGTGATGAAGAACAGTACCAGGCCGAGATAGATCAGCGAGGCTTGATGAAGCCCTTCGCTCGCCTCGGCGAATTCGTTGGCCAAGGCCGACGTGATGCTGTTGGCCGCCTCGAACAGGGACAGGCTGCGCAGCTGGTTGAAGTTGCCGATAACGAAAGTGACGGCCATCGTCTCGCCGAGCGCACGCCCGAGGCCGAGCATGATGCCGCCGATCACGCCGGTCTTGGTGTACGGCAGAACGACCTTGAACACGACCTCCCAGGTCGTCGAGCCGAGCCCATACGCCGACTCCTTCAGCAGGGGCGGCGTGACCTCGAAGACATCGCGCATCACCGCGGCGATGAACGGAATGATCATGATCGCGAGGATGATGCCGGCCGACAGGATGCCGATGCCCACCGGTGCGCCCGACACCAGTTGCTTCAGTACCGGCGTGTTGCCGATCAGTCGTTGCAGCGGTTGTTGAACGTATTGCGACAGCACCGGGCTGAAGACCAGCAAGCCCCACATGCCATAGACGATGGACGGCACCGCCGCCAGCAGCTCGATCGCCGTGCCCAATGGACGGCGCAGCCACTTGGGCGAGAGCTCGGTGAGGAACAGCGCGATGCCGAAGCTGACCGGCACCGCGATCACCAGCGCGATCAGCGAGGTGGCGAGCGTGCCGTAGATCATCACCAGCCCGCCGTACTGGTTCTTCACCGGGTCCCACTCGCTGCGCCACAGAAAGCTCAGGCCGTATTCCTGGATGGCGGGCGCCGCGCCGACGATCAATGACCCGATGATCCCGGCCAGCAGCAGCAGCGTGACGATCGCTGCCGAATGCGCAAGCACCGAGAACGCGGTGTCGGCCCACGGCGCTGCGCGCAGCATGCGCGGAGGGCGGCCCAGCGGACCGGAACGCAGGGCCTCGTCCTTGTCGTATTGCGTTGCGGGCAGCGTTGCGGCCACGACCTTCTCCAAATGCGCCGAGGCGGCGGGCAGCCACTCAGGCCCCGCCGCCCGGCATCGACTCACACCTTACTTGAACGCGACGACCTTGCCCGACGCGTCCTTGATTTCACCCCATTGCTTGCGAACCAGGTTCTTCACCGCTTCGGGCAGCGCGACGTACTCGAGTTCGGCAGCCATCTTGTCGCCGTTGACATAAGCCCAGTCGAAGAACTTCAGGCTGTTCATGGCTTGGGCCGGCTTGTCTTGCGCCTTGTGCATCATGATGAAGGTCGCGCCGGTGATCGGCCACGCGTCCTTGCCCGGCTGTTCGGTCAACACCTGGTAGAAGCTCTTGCTCCAGTCGGCACCGGCCGCTGCCGCTTTGAAGTTCAAGTCATCGGGCGCAACGAACACGCCGGCGTGGTTCTTCAGCAGCACGTAGGCCATCTTGTTCTGCTTCGCGTAGGCGTATTCGACATAGCCGATCGAGTTCGGCAGGCGCTGCACATACGACGACACACCCTCGTTGCCCTTGCCGCCGGCGCCGGTCGGCCAGTTCACCGCCGTGCCCTCGCCGACCTTGCTCTTCCATTCGGCATTCACCTTCGACAGGTAGTTCGTGAAGATGAAGCTGGTGCCCGACCCATCGGCGCGGCGCACCACCGAGATCGCTTCGCCCGGCAGCGGCACGCCGGGGTTCAGCGCGGCGAGCGCCGCATCGTTCCACTTGGTGATCTTGCCGAGGTAGATATCGCCCAGCACGGCGCCGGTGAGCTTGATCTGGCCAGCCTGGATGCCTTTGATGTTGACCACCGGCACCACGCCGCCGATGACGGTCGGGAATTGCACCAGACCGTCTTTCGCGAGCTCCTCATCGCTCAGCGGCATGTCGGACGCGCCGAAGTCCACCGTCTTCGAGCGAATCTGCTTCAGGCCGGCACCCGAGCCGACCGATTGGTAGTTAATTCGCGCGCCGGTCGCCTTGTTGTAGGCATCGGCCCACTTGGCATACAGCGGCGCTGGGAACGTCGCGCCTGCACCGGTCACGTCTTGCGCCAAGCTCGAGAACGCGACGAGCGACAAGCCGGCGGCGGCAAGCGTCGTGCGAATCAAAGAGAAATTCATGGAATGCCTTTCGCTGAGAGCCAGCTGTTTTCGACATGCGGCACTGTATGAGCCGGGTGTGACAAGCGCGTGACAAGGCGCTTGGCGACTTGTCGGCGTCACGCAACTGTCACGCCGATGTCACGAGCCCTCAGGCGCGCAAGGTATCGGCGAGCCGCTGCGCGCAGGCCTGCGCGACGAGGGCATCGCGCGCCTCGACCATCACGCGCACCAGCGGCTCGGTTCCCGATGGGCGGATCAGCACGCGCCCGCTGTTGCCGAGCTCGCGCGTGACGGCCGCTTGCTCCGCGGCGAGACGCGGGTTCGCCTTCCAGTCCTCGCCGTCGCGCAAGCGCACGTTGATCAGCACCTGCGGGAACAAGGTCACGTCGGCCAGCAATTGCGGCAGCGAGCGACCTGCGCGCGCGACCGCTTGCAAGACCTGCAACGCGCTGACGATGCCGTCGCCGGTGGTGTGCTTGTCGAGCGCGAGCAGATGGCCCGATCCTTCGCCGCCGAGCAGCCAGCCGCGCGCCGACAGCTCTTCGAGCACGTAGCGGTCGCCGACCTTGGCGCGGACGAATTCGATGCCGCGCGACTTCAGCGCCACTTCGACCGCCATGTTCGTCATCAAGGTTCCGACAACCCCGGGAACGGACTGACCTTGCGCGAGCCGGTCCGCAACCATCACATGCAGCAGCTCATCGCCGTTGTAGAGCCGACCGTCGGCGTCGACGAGCTGCAGCCGATCGGCATCGCCGTCGAGCGCGATGCCGTAGTCGGCCCCGAGCTCGTGAAAGACGTCGGGCGCGACGTGGTAGGCCGCGCCATGCGCCGCATCGACGACGATCTTCAGGCCCTTCAGCGACAGCTCATGCGAGAAGGTACTTTTGCAAAATTCGATGTAGCGGCCGCCCGCGTCGTCGAGACGGCGCACCTTGCCGAGCTGCGCTGCAGCGACCCACTGCGGCGCCTCGGCGAGCGCTGCCTCGACGGCATGCTCCCAGGCGTCAGGCAGCTTCTCGCCGCGCGCCGAGAAGAACTTGATGCCGTTGTCGCCGAACGGGTTGTGCGAGGCGCTGATGACGACGCCGAGGCTCAAGCGCAAAGCGCGGGTGAGATAGGCGACGCCAGGGGTCGGCAATGGGCCGGTCATCAGCACGTCGACGCCCGCCGACGCAAACCCGGCTTCGAGCGCGGACTCGATCATGTAGCCGGAGATGCGCGTGTCTTTGCCGATCAGCACCGTCGGCTTCGCGTCCTCGCGCTTCAGCACGCGGCCGACCGCGTGGCCGAGTCTCAGCATGAAGTCGGGCGTGATCGGCGCCTGGCCGACCGTGCCGCGAATGCCGTCGGTGCCGAAGTAGGTTCTGCTCATGGGTCTTGTGCTGCTGGAATCGATGCGCGATTGTCCGCGATCACGGCAGGCCGGCTGCGCGCCAAACCTTCAGCGCATCGACGGTCGCCGCGACATCGTGGACGCGCAGCAAGTGCGCGCCGCGCTGCACCGCCGCGAGCGCGGCCGCCACGCTGGACGCGACGCGCTCGCCGGCCGGGCGGCCGGTCAGCGCGCGGAGCGACGACTTGCGCGACCAACCGACCAGCAGCGGATAACCCCACTGCAGCAGCGCCGCCTGGCCCTGCAGCAGCGCGACGTTGTTCGCCACCGTCTTGCCGAAGCCGATGCCGGGATCGATCACGATGCGCTCCGCGGCGACGCCGTGCTGCCGCAGCAAGGTCGCACGTTGGTTCAAGAATTCGCCGACCTCGCGAACGACGTCAACATATGACGGCTGCGACTGCATCGACCGCGGCTCGCCTTGCATGTGCATGAGACAAACGCCGCAGCTCGGATGCGCGGCGACGAGCTCGAGCGCGCCCGGCGCGCGCAACGCGCTGATGTCGTTGACGATGTCGACGCCGATCGCGAGTGCAGCGCGCATCACCTCGGGCTTGGCGCTGTCGAGTGAGACCGGGCAGCCGAGCTTCAGCGCGCCTTCGAGCACCGGCAGCACGCGTCGCAGTTCCTCGTCGACGCTCACCGCCTGCGCGCCGGGCCGACTCGACTCGCCGCCGATGTCGAGCATGTCGGCGCCCTCGCTCAGCAGCTGCTCGCAATGCGCCAGCGCCGAGTGCACATCGAAGTGCTGGCCGCCGTCGGAAAACGAGTCGGGCGTCACGTTGACGATGCCCATCACCTTGGGCTCGGTCAAGTCGATTGCGAAACGCGTGGTGTGCCAGATCATCAAAGAAAGCGGGGCCAAAGCGCCCCGCTTCAGTGGAGGCTCATGTCGCGCAGCGACGTGACGCCGGAGCTAAAGCGGGGCCAAAGCGCCCCGCTTCAGTGGAGGCTCATGTCGCGCAGCGACGTGACGCCGGAGCTAAAACGGGGCCGAAGCCCCGTCGTGAATGTTGTCGTCGGCGAATCAGGCAGCCGCAGGCGCGCCGTCGGTCGTCACCGGGCCGATTGTCGTGCCGGGCTTGCTGCTGCCGGTCGACCAGTCCTTCGGCGCACGCGGCGGCTTGCCGCCCATGATGTCGTCGAGCTGGTCGCTGTCGATCGTTTCCCACTCGAGCAAGGCTTTCGCCATCGCGTGGATCTTGTCCTGGTTCTCTTCGATCACCTTGCGTGCGATGGCGTACTGCTCGTCGATGATGCGGCGGATCACGCCGTCGACCTTGCGCATCGTCTCTTCCGACATGTTGGTCGTCTTGGTCACCGAGCGGCCGAGGAACACCTCGCCTTCGTTCTCGGCGTAGACCATCGGCCCGAGCTCGTCGCTCATGCCGTAGCGCATGACCATGTCGCGGGCGATCTGCGTGGCACGCTCGAAGTCGTTGCTCGCGCCGGTGGTCATCTGGTGCATGAACACCTCTTCGGCAATGCGACCGCCGAACAACACCGAGATCGTCGACAGCATGCGCTCCTTGTCGAGGCTGTAGCGGTCGACCTCGGGCAGCTGCATCGTCACGCCCAACGCGCGGCCGCGCGGGATCACCGTAACCTTGTGCACCGGGTCGGTCTTCGGCATCAGGCGCGCCACCAGCGCGTGGCCCGACTCGTGGTACGCGGTGTTGCGGCGCTCTTCCTCCGGCATGATCATCGACCTGCGCTCGGGGCCCATCATGATCTTGTCCTTGGCCTTCTCGAAGTCGACCATCTCGACCACACGACCATTGCGGCGCGCGGCGAACAAGGCCGCTTCGTTGACCAGGTTGGCCAGATCGGCACCGGAGAAGCCGGGCGTGCCACGGGCCAGGATGTCGGAGCGAATGTCCTGCCCCACCGGCACCTTGCGCATGTGCACGTTGAGGATCTGCTCGCGGCCACGAACATCGGGCAGCGTCACGTAGACCTGGCGGTCGAAGCGGCCGGGGCGCAGCAGCGCCGGGTCGAGGATGTCAGGCCGGTTGGTCGCGGCCATCACGATGACACCGAGGTTGGTCTCGAAGCCGTCCATCTCGACGAGCATCTGATTCAGCGTCTGCTCGCGCTCGTCGTTGCCGCCGCCGAGACCGGCACCGCGATGGCGGCCGACCGCGTCGATCTCGTCGACGAAGATGATGCACGGCGCGCTTTTCTTGGCCTGCTCGAACATGTCGCGCACGCGGGCCGCGCCGACGCCGACGAACATCTCGACGAAGTCGGAGCCCGAGATGCTGAAGAACGGCACCTTGGCCTCACCGGCGATCGCCTTGGCCAGCAGCGTCTTGCCGGTTCCCGGCGAGCCGACGAGCAGCACGCCGCGCGGAATGCGGCCGCCGAGCTTTTGGAAGCGCTGCGGGTCTTTGAGGAAGTCGACCAGCTCCTTCACCTCTTCTTTCGCTTCGTCGCAACCGGCGACATCGGCGAAGGTCGTGGTGCCGCCGCCTTGCATCTGCCGCATGAAGTAGATCCAGACCCCGATGAAAAGCAGCATCGGACCCCAGGAGACGAGGATGCTCATCAGGAGCGACGACTCTTCGCGCGGCTTGACATCAAACTTGACGCCGTTGTTGATCAGGTCGCCGACCAGACCGCGGTCGAGGTAGGTCGCGGTGGTGCGAAGCTCCTTGTCGTCGGTGGTGCGCGCCTTGATCTCGGTGCCGGTCGGGCCTTCTTGCAGCTGCACGCTCTTGATGCGCTTGCTGCGAACCTCTTCGAGGAAGTCGGAGTAGCCGATTTCACCGGCGCGCGCGGTGCTGTGGTCGAACTGCTTGAACACGGTGAACAGCACGAGTGCGATCACCAGCCAGACAGCGACTTTGGAAAACCATTGATTGTTCACCGCGGCTCCTATTGCGGGTCAAAACACCTCGGCCAGTGCATCGCACACCGGTTATCCACGGCATATGGGGCGGATTTTATGCCCATCAAGACAGGCGTTCCCGGCGCAAATCCCCGCTTGTTCAGGTGTATCGGCATGTTTGCGCACTCAGGGCAATTTATCGGCGGGCAGATTCGGATTCTTGAGACCGATGCCGACCAAAAAGGTTTCGGACGACTTGTCGCGCGAGGCCTTGGGCTTGATCGGCTTGACGACGCGAAAGCGCTCCTTGAACAGCTTGGCGAGCTGGCTGTAGCCGCTGCCGTGAAAGACCTTGCAGACCAGCGCGCCGTCGGCGCTCATGTGGCTCTGCGCGAACTCCACCGCCAGCTCGACGAGGTGGCTGATGCGTGCCGCGTCGGCGCTCGCGATACCGGACAAATTGGGCGCCATGTCGGACAGCACGACATCGACTTGGCGGCCGTGGAGCTCGCGCGCTAGTTCAGCGACCACACTGTCCTCGCGAAAGTCGCCCCGAATGAACGTCACGCCTTCGATCGGCTCGAACTCGAGCACATCGAGCGCGAGGATCGTGCCGTGCAATTCACCGGCCGCGGCCCCGCCTCCGCCAAGCTCCTTCGGCGCGAACTTTCGCCGCACGTACTGGCTCCATGCGCCCGGCGTCGCGCCGAGGTCGACGACGAGTTGACCGGGCTTCAACAGCTTCAGCTCCTCGTCGATCTCCTTCAGCTTGTAGGCCGCGCGTGCGCGATAGCCCTCCTTCTGCGCGAGCTTCACGTAGGTGTCGTTCATGTGGTCGTGCAACCACGCCTTGTTCACCTTCTTGCTTTTCGACTTGATCTTCATGCGCAAACGATAATACGGCGATGCCTGCCATCCAATTGACACCTTCCGAGCGCAAGGAAAAACGCGCCGATGCCCATCATCTGCATCCTGTCGTGCTGGTCGGCGGCGAGGGCCTGACGCCGGCTGTCGTCAAGGAAACCGACGCTGCGTTGAACGCACATGGCTTGATCAAGGTGCGCGTTTTCTCCGACGATCGCGAGACGCGCGAAACGATGTTCGCCGCGTTGGCCGACAAGCTCAGTGCCGCGCCGATCCAGCACATCGGCAAGCTGCTGGTGCTGTGGCGGCCTATGCCCGAGAAGGAAAAGCTCGAGCGCGAAGACCGCATGCCCGGACCGAGGATCGTCAAGGTCTTGAAGTTCTCCAAGAGCGGCAATCACCGGCCGCAACTGAAGAAGGTCAAGGTGCTCGGCAACCAGCGGATCGCCGCTGGCGGGCAACTCAAGCGCGCGAAGAAGCGGATCACGAGCGTCAAGAAAGCAGCTCAGAACTGATCAACGCGCGGCGAGCCGCCAGGCGAGCACCAACACCAATAGGCCCTTGAGCGCGAACAGCCCGGCCGAGAATCCGTGCAGCGCGCCGAACGACATGGCGCCCTGCCCCAGGCGCGCCGCAGCCATCATCGGCTGCACCGCGAAGTAGCCTGCCACGGTGCAGAACAGCGTCCCAAGGACCAGCAGCACGTCGGTGCTCAGCACCGATCCGGTTCCCGCTGCGGCCTTGGCGCGTGCCGTGCGGCGCAGCAGTAGGTACATCACGACGGCCATCGCAAGACTCAAGTACGCCTCTTGCGCAAACATCCGCCCGGCAATCGAACCGGCGATCTCGCGAGGCGCTGCGGCGAAACCCGCAGGTGCCGCGATGGCGCCGATGCCCAGCAGAACACCAGCCCACAGCCCGCTCAACCAGGCGGCGAGTCGATCGAAATCGAAACGAGCCACAGCTCAAACGTAGCGGACTTCGACGATCTCGTAGCTCTTCAAGCCGCCGGGCGCCTGCACTTCGGCGACATCGCCCGCCTCCTTGCCGATCAGCGCGCGGGCGATCGGCGAGCTGATCGAAATCAGGCCGTGCTTCAGGTCCGCTTCGTCGTCGCCGACGATCTGGTAGGTGACGGGCGTGCCGCTCGACTCCTCTTCCAGGTCCACGGTCGATCCGAACACGACGCGGCCGTCGGCATCGAGCCGGGCCGGGTCGATGATCTGCGCCGCCGCGAGCTTGCCTTCGATCTCGATGATCCGGCCCTCGATGAAGCCTTGCTTGTCCTTGGCTGCCTCGTACTCGGCGTTCTCCGACAGATCGCCGTGCGAGCGCGCCTCGGCGATCGCCTGGATCGCCGCATGTCGCTCGACCGACTTCAGCCGCTGGAGCTCTTCCTTCAGCTTTTCGGCGCCTCGTCGCGTGAGAGGAATCGTGGCCATGTCAAATCCCGAAGCAAAAATGAAGCCGCCGCCAGAGATACCGGCGGCGGCGGTTTGTGGAGTGACTTGAGTTTAGTGCAACTCGCCGTTCAATTCCGCGTGAAGTTCTTGCAGGGAAACCACCACCAGGTCGTCCTGATGCTTCATGCCCTCGACGGCCGCCTCGCACCCGGCCATGCTGGTGTAGTAGGTGATGCGGTGGGCGAGCGCGGCCTGGCGGATGTGGCGCGAGTCGGCGATCGCCGTGCGCGTCTCGTCGACGGTCGTGAACACCAGCTGGATCTCGCCGGCCTTGACCATGTCGACGATGTGTGGCCGGCCATCCTTGACCTTGTTGACCGCCTTCACCGGCACATCGCCATCGGCGATCGCCGCCGCAGTGCCCTTGGTCGCGACGATGCCGAAGCCCATGTTGTGCAGCTCGCGCGCCACCCTCACCGCACGCGCCTTGTCGTTGTTCTTCACCGTGATGCAGACCGTTCCGCGCTCAGGCAGGCGTGAGCCGGCGCCGAGCTGACTCTTCAGCATCGCTTCTCCGAAGCTGCGCCCTGCTCCCATCACTTCGCCGGTCGAGCGCATCTCGGGCCCGAGGATCGGGTCGACGCCGGGGAACTTGTTGAAGGGGAAGACCGCTTCCTTGACGCTGAAGTACGGCGGGATCACTTCATGCGGCATGCGGCCGTCCGGGCCTTTCTGCTCGACGAGCTTTTGCCCGACCATGCAGCGCGCTGCAATCTTCGCAAGCGGCTGGCCAGTCGCCTTCGAGACGAAAGGCACAGTGCGCGACGCGCGCGGATTGACTTCGAGTACGTAGACCACCGGAGCGTTGCCGTCAGTCTGGATCGCGAACTGCACGTTCATCAAGCCCTTGACCTTCAGCGCCCGCGCCATCAACGCAGTCTGGCGACGCAACTCGTCCTGCAGATCCTGACTCAGCGAGTACGGCGGCAGCGAGCACGCCGAGTCGCCCGAATGGATGCCGGCCTGCTCGACGTGCTCCATGATGCCGCCGATCATCACACCGTCGGCGCGGTCGCTGCCGTCGGCAATGCAGTCGACGTCGACTTCGATCGCATCGTCGAGAAAGCGGTCGAGCAGCACCGGCGACTTCGCCGACACCTTGACCGCCTCGCGCATGTAGCGCTCGAGATCCTTGTCGCCGTGGACGATCTCCATCGCGCGTCCGCCGAGCACATAGCTCGGGCGCACGACCAGCGGATAGCCGATCTCCTGCGCCAGTTGCAGCGCCTGCTCTTCCGTGCGCGCGGTCCGGTTCGGCGGCTGCCGCAGGCCGAGCTCGTGCAGCAGCTTCTGAAAGCGCTCGCGGTCTTCGGCGATGTCGATGCTGTCGGGTGTCGTGCCGATGATGGGAACTCCGGCACGCTCCAGATCGAGCGCGAGCTTGAGCGGCGTTTGTCCGCCGTACTGAACGATCACGCCGACCGGCTTTTCCTTGTCGACAATCTCGAGCACATCTTCGAGCGTCACCGGCTCGAAGTACAGGCGATCCGAGGTGTCGTAGTCGGTCGACACGGTCTCGGGGTTGCAGTTGACCATGATGGTCTCGTAGCCGTCTTCGCGCATCGCGAGCGCGGCATGGACGCAGCAGTAGTCGAACTCGATGCCCTGGCCGATGCGATTCGGCCCGCCGCCGAGCACCATGATCTTCTTGCGATCGGTCGGCTCGGCTTCGCACTCTTCGTCGTAGGTCGAGTACATGTAGGCCGTCTGCGTCGCGAACTCGGCCGCGCAGGTGTCCACGCGCTTGTAAACCGGGCGAATGCTCAGCGCATGGCGCGTCGCGCGAACCTCATGCTGGTGAGTGCCGAGCAGCGCTCCAAGACGCCGATCGGAAAATCCCTTTTGCTTCAGATAGCGCAGCTCGTCGGCCGACAGGCTCGCGAGCGTGCGACCGGCGAGTGCCTTTTCGGTCTGCACGATCTGCTCGATCTGCGCGAGGAACCACGGGTCGATCGCCGTCTCTTCGAACACTTCTTGCAGGCTCATTCCGATGCGAAATGCGTCAGCGACGAAGAGGATGCGCTCCGGCCCCGCTTCGCCGATCTCCTGCACGATCTCTTCGCGGTCGGTGCTGCGCTCGCTCAGGCCGTCGATGCCGGTCTCGAGTCCGCGCAACGCCTTTTGGAAGCTCTCCTGGAACGTGCGGCCGATCGCCATCACTTCGCCGACCGACTTCATTTGCGTCGTCAGGCGCGAGTCGGCGGCTGGAAATTTCTCGAACGCGAAGCGCGGAATTTTCGTCACGACGTAGTCGATGCTCGGCTCGAAGCTCGCCGGCGTCGCGCCGCCGGTGATGTCGTTGCGCAGCTCGTCGAGCGTGTAGCCCACCGCCAGCTTCGCGGCCACCTTGGCGATCGGAAACCCGGTGGCCTTCGACGCCAGCGCCGACGAGCGCGAGACGCGCGGATTCATCTCGATGACGATCATCCGGCCATTGGTCGGATTGATCGAGAACTGCACGTTCGAACCGCCGGTATCGACGCCGATCTCGCGCAGGATCGCGATGCTCGCGTTGCGCAGCAGCTGGTATTCCTTGTCGGTCAGCGTCTGCGCCGGCGCGACGGTGATCGAGTCGCCGGTGTGGATGCCCATCGGGTCGAGGTTCTCGATCGAGCAGACGATGATGCAGTTGTCCGCCCTGTCGCGCACGACCTCCATCTCGTACTCTTTCCAGCCGATCAGCGACTCCTCGATCAGCAGCTCCTTGGTCGGCGACAGGTCGAGCCCGCGCTTGCAGATCTCTTCGAACTCCTCGGGGTTGTAGGCAATGCCGCCACCGGTGCCGCCAAGCGTGAAGCTCGGGCGGATCACCATCGGGAAGCCGGTGCCGTCGATCTCCTGCGTGATGCGCTTTTGCACGGCGAGCGCCTCGTCCATCGAATGCGCGATGCCGCTCTTCGCCGAATGCAGGCCGATGCCGGTCATCGCGTCCTTGAACTTCAGGCGGTCCTCGGCCTTCTCGATCGCGTGCTCGTTGGCGCCGATCATCTCGACGTGGTACTTCGCGAGCACGCCGTTCTTGTGCAGGTCGAGCGCGCAGTTCAGCGCCGTCTGCCCGCCCATCGTCGGCAGCACTGCGTCGGGCCTCTCCTTGGCGATGATCTTCTCGACCACCTGCCAGGTGATCGGCTCGATGTAGGTCACATCGGCCATCTCCGGGTCGGTCATGATCGTCGCCGGGTTGCTGTTGACGAGGATGACGCGGTAGCCTTCTTCGCGCAGCGCCTTGCAGGCCTGCGCGCCGGAGTAGTCGAACTCGCAGGCCTGGCCGATGATGATCGGGCCGGCGCCGATGATGAGGATCGATTTGAGGTCGGTGCGCTTCGGCATTTCTATTTGTTCTCCATCAGCGCAGTGAAACGATCGAACAGGTAGGCGATGTCATGGGGTCCGGGCGACGCTTCCGGGTGGCCCTGGAAGCAGAATGCCGGTTTGTCGGTGCGGGCGAGGCCCTGCAGCGTGCCGTCGAAGAGCGACACATGCGTGGGTCGCAGGTTCGCGGGCAGCGTCTTCTCGTCGACCGCGAAGCCGTGGTTCTGGCTCGTGATGCTGACGCGGCCGCTGTCGAGGTCTTTCACCGGATGGTTCGCGCCGTGGTGGCCGAACTTCATCTTGAACGTTTTCGCGCCCGAGGCGAGCGCCATGATCTGGTGGCCGAGGCAAATGCCGAAGGTCGGGATGCCGCTGTCGATCAGCTCGCGCGTCGCCTTGATCGCGTAGTCGCAAGGCTCGGGGTCGCCGGGGCCGTTGGACAAGAAGATGCCGTCGGGCTGGTACTCGAGCGCCTGCGCCGCCGACGTTTGCGCCGGCACCACCGTCACCTTGCAGCCGCGGCTCGCCAGCATGCGCAGGATGTTTTGCTTGACGCCGAAGTCGTACGCCACCACATGGTGCTTGCACGCGGTCTGCGTGCCGTAGCCCGCGCCGAGCGCCCACTCGGTCTCGGTCCATTCGTAAGGCGCGACTTCGCTGACGACTTTGGCGAGGTCGAGCCCCGACATGCTCGGTGCAGACCGTGCCTTCGCGACCGCATCATCGATGTGCTGCGGGGTGATCGTCGCGCCTGCGGGCAAGGTGACGATGCACCCGTTTTGCGCGCCGGTCGTTCGCAGCACGCGAGTCAGGCGGCGCGTGTCGATGTTCGCGATCGCCACGGTGCCTTCGCGCTGCAGGTATTGCGGCAAGGTCATCGAGCGGCGAAAGTTCGACTCGAGAACCGGCAAGTCCTTGATGATCAAGCCGGCCGCGTGAACCTTGCGCGCCTCGACGTCTTCGGCGTTGACCCCGTAGTTGCCGATGTGCGGATACGTCAGCGTGACGATCTGCCGGCAGTAGCTCGGGTCGGTGAGAATTTCCTGGTAGCCGGTCAGCGCGGTGTTGAACACCACTTCGCCGGCGGTCTCGCCGGGGGCACCGATCGATGTGCCTTTGAAAATGGTGCCGTCTGCGAGTGCGAGGAGAGCGGGAGGCAGAACGGGCAGCAAGGGGAACTCCATTTTCGCGCCCAGCTCTGCCTTGCGACGGGGGTGTCGCGAGCTCGAATCCGGTGGGGAAACTGCAGGAGGTTTCGCTGGAGCGATGTTTGCGGGTAAACCTGCGAATTCTAACCGAGCTGCTTCTTCTACTCGGCGCATGCAGTAGTGTTGGGAACTAGAATCCGCGCCGTGGGTTCGAACTCACGCTCATCTCAACTGGAGGTCTCATGAACGATAGCCTGCAAACCGTCTATACCGGTGCAAGCTCAGGCGTCACGTTGGAACAGCGCAACCGCGTGTTGCGCAACACCTATTGGCTGCTCGCGGTCTCCCTCGTGCCGACCGTGCTCGGAGCGTGGATCGGCGTAGCCACCGGAATCATGGCGGCGATGGGCGCCGGCACCAGCATGATCGTGTTCCTGGTCGGCGCCTTTGGCCTGATGTTCGCGGTCGAGAAAACGAAGAACTCGTCCACTGGGGTTCTTTTCCTGCTGGCCTTCACGTTCTTCATGGGGCTGATGCTGTCGCGCATGCTGACGGCGATCCTCGGCTTCAGCAACGGCACCACGTTGATCATGACGGCCTTCGGCGGCACCGCAGCGATCTTCTTCGGGATGGCCTCGCTGGCCACCGTGATCAAGCGCGACTTGTCGGGCATGGGCAAGTTCCTGATGGTCGGCGCGTGGATACTGTTCTTCGCCTTCATCGCCAACTTCTTCCTGCAGTCGTCGGCGCTGATGCTGACGCTGCTGGTGCTGTGTCTGGGCGTGTTCTCCGCGTTCATGCTGTACGACGTGAAGCGCGTCATCGACGGCGGCGAAACGAACTACATCAGCGCGACGCTGGCGATTTACCTGGACATCTACAACGTGTTCCAGAGCCTGCTGGCGATTCTCGGGATCTTCGGCGGCGAGAGGGAATAACGGTATCGCCTATCGGCGGGACGGAAGGCGGGGCCCTGCGGAGCCCCTTTTCTTTGGCGCGCTACGCGCGTTCAAACACCGCCATGCTCTCCACATGCGCCGTGTGCGGGAACATGTTGACGGCGCCGGCAGCCACGCATCGGTAGCCGGCCTGATGCACCAGCAAGCCGGCATCCCGGGCGAGAGTGGCGGGGTTGCAGCTGACGTAGACGATGCGCAGGGGCGGCGTGTAGCCGGGTGCGAGTGACGCGTCGGCGTGGATGTCGGCGAGCGCCTTGGCGAGCGCGAACGCGCCTTCGCGCGGCGGGTCGACGAGCCATTTGTCGGCACCGCCGAAGCTCGCCAGATCGGCCGGCGTGATCTCGAACAGGTTGCACGCGATGAAGCGCGTCTTCTCGGCGACGCCATTCAATGCCGCGTTTTCGCGCGATCGCGCGACCAAGGTCTCACTGCCCTCGAGCCCCAGCACCTCGCGCGCAAGCGTCGCGATCGGCAAGGTGAAGTTGCCGAGACCGCAGAACCAGTCGATGACGCGATCCTGCGGCCCGAGATCGAGCAGGCGCAGCGCGCGGCTCACCAGCACGCTGTTGATCTGGTGGTTCACTTGCGTGAAGTCGGTCGGCTTGAACGGCATCGTCACGCCGAACTCGGGCAGCGTGTAGGCTAGTGGCGGCCCTCCGGCGTCGAGCAGGTGCACCGTCTCTGGACCCTTCGGCTGCAGCCACCATTGAATGCCATGCTCGGCCGCGAAGGCGCGCAGCCGCGCCAAGTCCGCAGCGCTCAGCGATTCGAGGTGACGCAGCACCAGTGCGGTGACGCGCGAGCCGACGGCGATCTCGATCTGCGGCAAGCGTTCGCGCTGGTCCATGCTGCCGATGAGCGCAGCCAGCGGCGTCAGCAGAGCGCTCAAGTGCGGTGGCAGCACCTCGCAACTGTCCATGTCGGCGACATAGCTCGACTTGCGCTCGTGAAAGCCGACCAGCACCTTGCCCTTCTTCGCGACGTAGCGCACCGACAAGCGTGCGCGATAGCGGTAGCCCCAGGCCGGACCTTCGATCGGTCGCAGCAGCTGCTCGGGCTTCACCTTGCCGAGATGCCACAGCGCATCTTCGAGCGCGCGCTGCTTGGTCGCGACTTGCGCGCCGACATCGAAGTGCTGCAGCTTGCAGCCGCCGCAGACGCCGAAATGCTTGCAGCGCGGCGTCACGCGTTGCGAGCTTTCGCGGCGCAGCAAGGTCATGGCCGCTTGTTCCCAGTTGTTCTTGCGGCGGTGCACCTGCACCTGCACTTCCTCGCCGGGCAGCGCACCTTCGATGAACACCACCTTGCCTTCGGCGTTGTGGGCCACGCCCTGCCCTTCGAGGTCGAGCGACTCGACCTTCAACCACTCGTTGCTCGCTGTCATGGGCTCCAATTATCCGGGCAGGCGATACTGGGCCGATGCCGCCACCATCGCCATTGCCGCTGCCGTTCGAACCGCGCCAGACGCTGCTGTTCTCCGGCCACCGCATCGACAGCCCGGGCCGCACGCCACCGCGCTTTCCACCGCACCTCGAGGCCGCCGCCGCCGCACGCATCGCCGAGGCGCTCGACGCCTTGGCCGCCGACGCGAGCGACATCGCACTGACCCAAGGCGCCTCCGGCGGCGACCTGCTGTTCGCCGAAGCGTGCACGCAGCGCGGCGTGCCGGTGCAATTGCTGCTGCCCTTGCCCGAGACGGAGTTCATCGCGCAATCGATTCTTCCGTCGGCCGACGGCGAGCGCTGGAAGAAGCGTTTTCTCGACCTGAAGACTCGGCTGCCGTGGCCGCCGCAGAGTCTTCAATCACCCGATGGCGACGCTTTCGAACGAGGCAATCTGTGGCTGCTGGCAACCGCACTCGCGTGCGGCGCAGACAAGCTTCGCTTGATTTGCCTGTGGAACGGCGCCGACGACAACGGCCCCGGCGGCACCGCTCACATGCTGCGCGAAGTGAAGCGCCACAAGGGCCGAATCATCCGCATCGACACGCGCATGCTGCGTTGAGAGTCGAGCGTCAAGGCGCCCACGCTGCGAGGTACTCGCTCCAGTGCGGCTCGCCGATACCCGCGAGCGTCTCGCGGACGAGCGCGATCTCGCGTTCGTACTCGGCCTCGGTGAAGCCGCCGCGCATCTTCTGGAAGCGGCAGTAGAGCAAGTAGGTGTTCATCACATCCGTCTCGCAGTAGCGGCGGATGTCGTCGACCTTGCCTTCGAGGTAGGCCGGATAGACGGCCGAGCCGTCCATGCCGAGCTTGCCGGGAAAGCCGCACAGCTTGGCCATCGCGTCGAGCGGCGCACAGGCGCGCGGCTGGTACATCGCGAGCAGGTCCATCAGGTCGAGATGGCGCAGGTGGTAGCGGCCGATGTAGTTGTTCCACTTGAAGTCGCGGTCGTCCTCGCCCATGTCCCAGTACTTGTTGGCGACGACGCCGTGGCGCAGCGCGCGATAGTGCAGCACCGGCAGATCGAAGCCGCCGCCGTTCCAGCTCACCATCTGTGGCACATGCTTCTCGACGGTGTTGAAGAAGGTCTGGATCAGCTTGCCTTCCTGGCTCTGACCGTCGACCTCGCGATCGACGAAGGAATGCACGCGCAAGCCTTCGGCATTCCGGAACACGCAGGAGATGACGAGCACGCGCTGCAAGTGATGCGGCATGAAGTCGGTCTTGCCGGCCTCTTTGCGATCGGTCATCTCGAGCGCGTAGACATCGGCGTCGCACACCGCCGCGTCGAGACTGCGCAAGGCGCGCAGGCCAGCGATGTCGGGGATGGTCTCGATATCGAAGACGAGAACGGGCCAGGACGACATCAGAAAATCGAGTCCCGGTCGACACCGTTGCGGATCATTCGCCGCTTGAGCTTGATCAAGGCTTCCTGCTGGATCTGGCGGATACGCTCACGCGTCAAGCCGAGGCGCTCGGCTAGCACTTCCAATGTCTCGGGCTCGCGGTCGCGCAATCCGTAGCGCCCGGCGAGCACTTCACGCTCGCGCTCGTTGAGCTCATCGAGTCCGTGGTTCAGCAACTGCTCGACCTCGTTGCTCAGGGTCAGGCTCATCGGATCGGTCGCGCCGTCGTCGGCCACGCTGTCGAGCATCGACTCGGCGCCGGCATCGGTCGGGTAGCGCTCGAGCGGTGCGTCGAGCGAGGTCGGCAGCTCGGAGAAGCGCAGCAGATCACTCACCTCCTGCACCGGGCGGCCGACCGCAGCTGCAACGTCTTCGACACGCACCGGCTTGTCCTGCTCGCCACTGCGCGCCGACGCGGCCTCGAGCGCGCGGCGCGCCTTCAGCACCTGCATGATCGCGCGCTCGATGTTCTGGCGGATCCACCACGACGCATAGGTCGAGAAGCGGAAGCCGCGCTCGGGCTCGAACTTGCCGATCGAATGCATCAGCCCGAGGTTGCCTTCCTCGATCAGGTCGGTCATCGGCAGGCCGCGGCCGAGATAGTTCTTTGCGATGCTGACGACGAGCCGCAGGTTGTGCTCGATCATCGCCTGGCGCGCCGCGAAGTCGCCGAGTCGCGCGCGTGTCGCGGTGTCGAACTCCTCTTGCGGCGTCAACAGCGGTGCGCGGCGAATTTCGCGCAGATAGGTCTGCAGCGTGTTGCCGACTTCGGCTTCGCCGGCGGTGATGTCAGTGCGAATTTGCGCTTCGATGCCATGGCCGGCCATCGTGTCG
>VBCQ01000196.1 GCA_005882155.1 Betaproteobacteria bacterium | reverse complement strand
GCGTGTCGCCGTCGATGTGGGTGAAAGGGTGGATCACCGCATCGGCCGCGATCGCCGCATTGCGGATCACGCAGTTCGCACCGATGCGAACGCCGTCGCCCAACTCGACGCGGCCTTCGAAGACGCAGTTGAAGTCGATCTCCACGTCGCTGCCGCAGACGAGCTCGCCGCGCAGGTCGAAGCGGGCCGGGTCGGCGAGCCGCACACCGGCGTCCATCAGCACCTCGGCACGCGCGCGCTGGACGCTGCGCTCCAGATCGGCAAGCTGCGCCGGGCTGTTGACACCGGCCACCTCGGCCTCGCTGCGTGGATGGGCGGCGACCACCGGCACGCCGTCGGCGACCGCCATGGCGACGATGTCGGTCAGGTAGTACTCGGCCTGCGCGTTGTGGTTGGCGAGGCGCGCCACCCAGCGTTTCAGCTGCGCGGTCGGCGCGGCCATGATGCCGGTGTAGATCTCTCGAATCTCGCGCTGCTCGGCCGTCGCGTCCTTGTGCTCGACGATCGCGCGCACCGAATCGCCGTCGCGCAGGATGCGGCCATAGCCGGTCGCGTCATCGAGCGCGATCGTCAGCAGCGCGAGCTTGTCGCCGCCGCACGAGTCGATCAACGCGCGCACGGTCGACGCTTCGATCAGCGGCACATCGCCGTTCAAGATCACGGTGATCCCGTCGTCGTGCAAGGCCGGCACCGCCTGCTGCACCGCGTGCCCGGTGCCGAGTTGCGGAACCTGCCGCACGAACTGCAAATGCGGGGCGCTGACGCTGGCCTCGACCTCGTCGGCGCCATGGCCGGTGATGACGACGATGCGGTCCGCCTCCAACGCGAGCGCGGTTTGCAGGACATGCTGCAATAGACTGCGGCCAGCCAGCGTGTGCAGCACCTTGGCGCGTGCCGATTTCATGCGGGTGCCTTTGCCCGCCGCCATGATGATGATGTCCAGAACCATGCGTGTGTCCTTGTCGAGGAGCCTGATTATCGGCGCGCTGATGCTGCTGCTCAGCGCATGCAGCGCGCTGCGCATTGCCTACAACCAGGCGCCCGACTGGACCTACTGGTGGCTCGACGGCTATGTCGATTTCAGCGACGAACAATCGCCGCGCGTGCGCGAGGCAGTCGTCGCGTGGTTCAAGTGGCATCGCAGCACGCAGCTCCCCGACTACGCTGCGCTGCTCGCACAAGCGCGAATTCAAGTCGGCGAAACGATGACGCCCGCGCAAATCTGTCAGTGGACCGACGAGTTGACCGACCGCATCGATCGTGCCGTCGATCACGCCATCCCGGCGCTCGCCGGCAGCGTGCGCAGCCTGTCGGCGCAGCAACTGCGTCACCTGGAGCGCAAGTTCGAGAAGAACAACCAGACCTATATGGCCGAGTATTTGCAGTCCTCGGCCGACGAACGCACGAAGGCGCAGGTCAAGCGCGTGGCCGAGCGCGCCGAGTTCTTTTTCGGCAAGCTCGACGCCGGCCAGCGCGAGCGGCTGGCTCAGGGCGTCGCCGAGTCGCCTTTCGATGCGCAGCTCTGGTTTGCCGAGCGCAAGCTGCGCCAGCAAGACATCGTGCAGACGCTGCGCCGCCTGAGCACGCAGCCGATAAGCGACGACGAGACCCAAGCCGCGTTGAAGGCGCTGTTCCGGCGCAACGTGAGCTCACCGCGCCCGTCTTACCGCGCTTATCAGCTGCGGTTGAAGGACTACAACTGCAGCTTTGCCGCGCAGATGCACAAGCTCAGCACGAGCGAACAGCGGCGGCGTGCGGCCAAGCAGTTCCGCCTGTGGGAGGAAGACTTCAGAAGCCTGGCCGCAGACAACTCGCGCTAGGGCCTGTTAACGCAGGCCCTAGTCAACCGATCTGCGTCACGATCCGCCGCGGGTTGACGCCGCCGTACGGAAAGTCCTTCATCGCCGCGTCGTACATCGCCGGCAGCAGCGAGTTGATCGACGACGAGTAGCCGTCGTTGACGGCGCGCGCCTCGAACAACGGCTGGCCGGTTTGCCGGTCGCGGATCAGCAACGCCACTTCACGCTCGTAGACCGGGGTGTCGTAGAAGCCCATGCCGAAGCCGAAGCCGGGGCGCCAATAGTGGCGGCCATGGAAGCGCGAGTAGTACAGGCCGCCGCGCCACCAGAACGGATCGTCGTAGGGCGAGCGCCAGTCGGGGCTGACTCGGGCGCCGAGCTGCACGACCACGTCGGCGGTCGCCGGATCTTGCGCCGGCGCGAAGCCGGCCTGCTCGATCGCGCGCCGCGCCGAGTCCTCGAGCAATTGCTGCTGCTCGGGGTGAGCCTGTTGCGACGGCAGGCGCTCGAACGCGTAGGTCGCTGGCTTGCGGTCCGCCGGCCACTTGCTGTAGGTCGAGACATCGCTGGCGAGCTCATGCAGGCTCGCACAGCTGGTCAGCACGACGGTGGTTGCCAGGGCGGTCAATGCTTTCCACATGATGTACCTCCGGGAGGACGTTCAATCGTCCCGATGCAGCTGGATCGCCGCGGACGGGCCGGGCCCGCAGTCCTCATCTTCGTCGAACGCGCGGTCGCCGTTCGGGTTGACCGAACCTGTCGTTTGGAGCGTCGTGAACGGATACAGGTTCCGGTCCATCAGGTGCGACGGCACGACGTTGCCCATCGCGGTGAACAGGTTGTCGACGCGGCCGGGGAACTGGCGCTCCCAGTCGCGCAGCATCTTCTTGATCTGCACCCGCTGCAGGTTGGTCTGGCTGCCGCACAAGCTGCACGGAATGATCGGGAACCGGCGGTGCGCCGCCCAACGCTCGAGGTCGGTCTCGGCGACGTAGGCGAGCGGGCGGATCACGATATTCTTGCCGTCGTCGCTGACGAGCTTGGGCGGCATGCCCTTGATGCGGCTGGTGAAGAACATGTTCATGAACAGCGTCTGCAGCATGTCGTCGCGGTGGTGGCCGAGCGCGATCTTGGTGGCGCCGAGCTCGCCGGCGACACGGTACAGAATGCCGCGCCGCAGCCGCGAGCACAGGCTGCACATCGTCTTGCCTTCGGGAACGAGGCGCTTGACGATCGAATACGTGTCCTGGCTTTCGATATGAAAGGGTACGTTGCGGCTCGTCAAATATTCCGGCAGCACATGCTCGGGGAAACCCGGCTGCTTCTGATCGAGGTTGACCGCGACGAGGTCGAAGCGCGCTGGCGCGCGCTGGCGCAGGTTGATCAGGATGTCGAGCAGCGCATAGCTGTCCTTGCCGCCGGACACGCAGACCATGACCTTGTCGCCGTCTTCGATCATGTTGAAGTCGGCGATCGCCTGACCGACCTGGCGGTGCAGGCGCTTGGACAGCTTGTTGATCGCCAGCGCGCTCGGGTTTTCGTTCAGTACGGCACTCATGATCTTGTCCTCACAACGGCGCGACACCGGCTGCCAGGCCGAAGACTTCGCAGCCGACGGCATCGCAATCGGGGTAGACATCGGGCTTTTCGGTCGACACCCGCGCCGCGCGAACCCGCGGGTGGGCGAGCATCAGCGCGAGCACGTCGTCGCACAGCGTTTCCTGCAGGTGAATGTGGCCCTGCTTGATGCGCAGGCCGATGGTCCGGCGAATGAAATCGTAGTCGACCACTTCGTCGAGCTCGTCGGCTTTCGGTGTCGACAGCGCAAGCGGAATGTAGAGCTCGACATTGACCAGCACCCGCTGCTCGCCCTTCTTCTCGAAGTCGTGCACGCCGATGTTGATCCATACCTCGTAGTTGCGCAGAAAGAGGCGCCGGCAGTCCATCAGACTCGGGTGGCTCAACAGGCTTTGCATATCAGTCTTCTTTCTTGGCCACGAACAGCACATCCCGCGCCTGCGGCTGCAAATGCTGCCCGCCATCGACGAGCAAGGTGGTGCCGGTGATCGCCGGCGACTCGATCAAGAAGCGCACGGCCTGCGCGATGTCCTGCGGCGTCGACGAGCGCTTCAGCGGCGTCAAGGCGTGGGCCTTCGCGAATTCATCGGCCGTCATCGGCCCCGACAGCAAAGTCACCCCCGGCGCGACGCCGCACACGCGCAACGTTGGCGCGAAAGCTTGCGCGAGCATCACCGTCGCTGCTTGCAGCGCGGCCTTCGACAGCGTGTACGAGAAGTAGTCGGGGTTCGGGTTCCACAGCTTCTGGTCGAGCAGGTTGACGACGCAGCCGACGGTATTGCCGTTCTGCAAATGCTCATGCAGCGCTTGGGCGAGCAGCACGGCGGGCGCGGTGTTGGCTCGCCAATGCTTGTCCATCGCCGCGTGGCTGAAATTCGCTGCCGCGTCGTACTCGAAAGTCGACGCGTTGTTGACGACGGCGTCGAGCCGAGCGAAATGCCCAAGCACGCTAGGCACCAGCGCGCGGCACGCGGCTTCATCGGCAAGGTCGGCGGCGAAGATCGATGCCGCGGCGCCGGCGGCACGCGCGTCGGCGGCAGTCGCCTCGGCCTCGTCGCGCGAGCGGCGGTAGTGGACGGCCAGGTCGTAGCCGTTCGCGGCCAAATGCAGCGCGATTTCGCGGCCGAGACGCCGGGCGGCACCGGTCACCAGCACGACGGGACGATGGGACATGCTTTCTACAATCTGCCAATGCAAGTCGAAGAACCTGGAAGTGTATCGACGGCGTTGATGTCGCTGATCCGCCGCGCGATTGCGCGCCACGACGGCTGGCTCTCGTTCGATCGCTTCATGGCGATGGCGCTGTACGCGCCCGGCCTCGGCTACTACGCGCGCGGCAACCGGCAGTTCGGCGCTCTGCCGAGCTCAGGCAGCGACTTCATCACCGCACCCGAATTGTCCCCCTTGTTCGGCCGCGCGCTCGCGCGCCAGGTGGCGCAGGCGCTCGACGCATGCGGCAGCCGCGAGCTGTGGGAATTCGGCGCCGGCTCGGGCGCGCTCGCGCTTCAGCTGCTCGACGCGCTCGGCGAGCGGGTCGGCCGCTACAGCATCGTCGATCTCTCGGGCAGCTTGCGCGAACGCCAGCGCGAGACGCTGCATTCGCACGCGAGCAAAGTCCATTGGCTCGATGCATTGCCCGACACGATGCAAGGCGTCGTGGTCGGCAACGAAGTGCTCGACGCGATGCCGGTACAGCTGCTGCATTTCGACGGGCAGCGCTGGCTCGAGCGCGGCGTCGTCGAGTCGGCCGACGCCCTCGCCTGGGATGACCGCGCGACGGACCTGCGTCCGCCGCACGACGCAGTGTTCGCGCCCGGCACCGTCACCGAGATCCATCCGCAAGCCGAAGCCTTCATCGCGACGCTGGCCGATCGCCTCGAGTGCGGCGCCGCATTCTTCATCGACTACGGCTTTCCCGCTGCCGAGTACTACCACCCGCAGCGCGATGCCGGCACGCTGATGTGCCATCGCGCTCATCGGTCCGACGCCGATCCGCTCGCCGATGTCGGCGAGAAGGACATTACCGCGCATATCAATTTCAGCGGGATCGCGCTCGCTGCGCAAGCGGCTGGCCTCGAGGTGCTGGGCTATGCGACGCAGGCGCGTTTCCTGATGAACTGCGGCCTGCTCGATCTGCTGCAAGGCGCCGATGTGAAGACGATCGCCAATTCGCAGAAGCTGCTCAACGAGCACGAGATGGGCGAACTCTTCAAGGTCATCGGCTTCGCCCGCGGCTGCGATCGCGCGTTCACTACGGGGCCGATCGGATTCATGACGGGGGACCGGACGCACACGCTGTGAATTCGTTCCTCTGCGGTGAAGCATTGGCTCAATGCGCAATCGCCCACTCGTGCTCGCACTTCCTGCAACGCACCGTCAGCAACTGATGCACGCGATCATCTTCCGTGACGCTGAAGCGTGCGTAGGTTTGGCACTGCGGGCACACCGCCTGGTTGGCGACGGCTTCGGCATGCGTCAGCAGGTAGAGGTAGCGGCGCAGCGCCCACACGCCGACGAACGCGAACAGCACGATCGCGCCCGCATCGGTCAATTGGTCGGACCATGGCGCGCTGCGGCTGTGCACTTCGAATGCAGCGAGCAAGCCGATCGCGCAGAAGCAGGTGAGCACCAGGTGGGCGTGACTCTGGATCAGCTCGCGCTCGTACCACTTGCGGAACCCGCGCTTGCGTATGCCCTCCGCGAGACCCATGGCGCACCCCCGTGAACTCGTGCCATCGTGGCACAAGGCGCGATTCACGATGCCGGAAGGGTCAGGCGATGGTCAGCTGATGGCCAATGCCGCGGCCACCGCATGAACCCGCGCGGCGTGGAGCGCCTCGCCGATCGCCGGGCCGGTCTTGCCGCGCTGCGCCGCGTCGGCCGCGATTATCGCGGTGTCGACGCTGCGAGCGCTTGCCAGCGCGGCGAGCAAGCGCTCGCGCTGCGTGTACGGCACTTCCTCGAGGCCGAGCCGGCCTCGTGCATCGCATTCGCAGGCAAGCAGCAGCTCGTTGAATCGATCCGGCCGGCGCAACGCGTCGCAGCGCTCGAGCAAACGCACGAGCGCGGCCGAGCCAAACTCGGCGCAGCGATGCACCGCGCCATGCTCGCGCGCGACGACCTCAGCGAGCTCGCGGCACTCGACCGGCACCTTCCAGCGATCGCAGACTGCATCCACGAGCTCGACGCTGCGCTGCTCGTGGCCGAGGTGACGCGGCAGGATGTCCTGCGGCGTCGTTCCTTTGCCGAGGTCGTGACCCAGACACGCGAAGCGCACCGCGAGCGATGCATCGAGGCGCGCGCTCATGTCGAGCACCATCATC
>VBCQ01000195.1 GCA_005882155.1 Betaproteobacteria bacterium | reverse complement strand
GTGACGGTCGTGCCGCATACCGATGTGACGGCCGAAGTCAAGGTCGTGGTGCTGGGCGAAACCGACTGAGTCGTCGTCTGCACTGCAAAAGGGTCGGCTCGCGCCGACCCTTTTTGTTTTCCATCGTTGACCCCTGAATTTCCACAGGGTTGCGCACAGGCGTGAGCCTGGGTGCGCCCTATCATTCCCCGATGTCTGCCGTTTTCTCCTCCGGGACACCTCCCGGTGTGCGTGTCGACGACGAAGTCGCACGGCTGCGCGTCCCGCCGCATTCGATCGAGGCCGAGCAGAGCGTGCTCGGCGGCCTGCTGCTCGACAACACCGCGTGGGACCGTGCCGGCGACGTGCTGACCGAGAGCGACTTCTACAGCTTCCAGCACCGCTTGATCTTCGCGGCGATCGGCCACCTGATCAACGCGACCAAGCCGGCCGATGTGATCACGGTGTTCGAGCGGCTCGAAAGTCTGGGCAAGGGCGAGGAGTCGGGTGGGCTCGTGTACCTGAACTCGCTCGCGCAGAGCGTGCCGAGTGCCGCGAACATCCGTCGTTATGCCGAGATCGTTCGCGAGCGCGCGATCCTGCGCAAGCTGGTCAGTGCGAGCGACGAGATCGCGACCACCGCGTTCAACCCGCAGGGTCGCGCGGTCACCGAAATCCTCGACGAGGCCGAGGGCAAGATCTTCCGCATCGGCGAGGAGGGCTCGCGTTCGCAGCAGGGCTTCCAGAGCATGGACCAGTTGGTCGTGCAGTTGCTCGACCGCGTGACCGAACTGCACGAGAACGGCGCCGAGGACGTGACCGGTGTGCGCACCGGCTACTTCGACCTCGACCGCATGACCTCGGGCTTCCAGCCCGGCGACCTGATCGTGCTCGCGGCGCGGCCGTCGATGGGCAAGACCGCGCTCGCGCTGAACATCGCCGAGCACGTCGCCGTGGTCGAGGGCTTGCCGGTCGTCGTGTTCTCGATGGAAATGGGCGCGGCGCAGCTTGCGCTGCGCCTGGTCGGCTCGCTGGGCCGCATCGACCAGAGCAACCTGCGCACCGGCCGGCTGCGCGACGACGAGTGGAGCCGTCTCTCGGAAGCGATCGAGAAGCTCGGAAGCGTCAGCATGTTCATCGACGAGAGCTCGGCGCTGACGCCCAGCGAAGTGCGCGCGCGGGCACGCCGCCAGGCTCGGCAGTGCGGGCAGCTCGGGCTGATCGTCGTCGACTACCTGCAGCTGATGAGCGGCAGCGGCGGCACCAGCGACGAAAACCGCGCCACCGTGATCGGGGAGATCTCGCGCGGGCTGAAGTCGCTCGCGAAGGAGCTCAAGTGCCCGGTGATCGCGCTGTCGCAACTCAACCGCAGCGTCGAGTCGCGCACCGACAAGCGCCCGATGATGAGCGATCTGCGCGAGTCCGGCGCGATCGAGCAGGATGCCGACGTCATCATGTTCATCTACCGCGACGAGTACTACACGAAGGAAGCGTGCAAGGAGCCGGGTGTCGCCGAGATCATCATCGGCAAGCAGCGCAACGGGCCTACCGGCATGATCAAGCTCACGTTCTTGAAACCGCTGACCAAGTTCGACAACCTCGCGCCGGGGAGCATCGGCGGCGGCGACTATTGAATCTCGATCGCTGACCGCAAAGCCAAGTCATCCTTGGCATACCGCCGTAGACTGTATATATTTACAGTATGCGTCATGCCCGCACCATCCAGCTTGTTCCTGAGGGTCCGCTGCCCGAGCCGGTCAAGGGGCGCGGCACCACCTGGGCTATAGCGCACCGCTACACGGTGCAGTCGAGCGAGAGTTTCGACGACGGCTGGGGCACGCTCGATCAAGCGGTGCACGAAGAGCATCTGCCGCCGGCGACGCAGGTCATCGAAGAGCATGTCAAGACCATCTTGACCGGCAACGACTCGCCCGACGTTCAGTTCGACCTGTCGGTGAACCCGTACCGCGGGTGCGAGCATGGTTGCGTCTACTGCTTTGCGCGGCCGACGCACAGCTACCTGAATATGTCGCCGGGGCTCGACTTCGAGACCAAGATCGTCGCCAAGGTCAACGCCGCCGAGCGCTTGAGCGCCGAGCTGGCGAGCCGCAGCTACGAGCCGAAGATGCTCAACATCGGCTCTGCGACCGACGCCTACCAGCCGATCGAGCGCAAGCTGCGCATCACGCGCTCGGTAATCGAGGTGCTGGCGGAATGCCGTCATGCGTTCTCGCTCGTGACCAAGTCATCGGGTATCGAGCGTGACCTCGATCTCATCGCGCCGATGGCGGCCGATGGGTTGGTCGCGGTCTATTTGTCGGTCACGTCGCTCGACCCCCAGCTCGCGCGCATCCTCGAGCCGCGTGCGGCCGCGCCGCATCGCCGGCTGCAGACGATCGAGGCCTTGGCCAAGGCCGGTGTGCCGGTCGGGGTTAGCGTGTCACCGATCATTCCGTTCATCAACGAGCCCGAGCTCGAGCGCGTTCTTGAAGCCGCGGCGAATGCCGGCGCAACGTCGGCGTTTTCGATCGTGCTGAGACTGCCGTGGGAAGTGAATCCGATCTTCCAGCACTGGCTCGATGAGCACTACCCGGATCGCGCCGCGCGCGTGATGGCGCGCATTCGCGAGATGCGCGGCGGCAAGGACTACGACTCGCGCTTCGGCGCTCGGATGAAGGGCGAGGGCGTGTGGGCGCAGCTGCTTGCGCAGCGCTTCGAGAAGGCCGTCGCGCGCTTGGGTTTGAATCGAACCCGGATCGAGCTCGACCTGTCGCGCTTTCAGCGGCCTGCGGTCAAGCGCGCCGATGGGCAGGCCGAGCTGTTCTGACCTCAATCCCTGAGGTCGGGCTCGAAGAAGATCCAGCGCACTTGCGGAAACGCTTCGCGCAAGTTTTTCTCGACGCGATTGATCGTTTCGATGAGCGCCACGTCCGACGGTTGCGCGCTGATGCGCGCCTTCACCGCGACCATGATCTCGCCGCCGAGCTGCTGCGTCAGCAGGTTGTACAGCTGGGCGACATCCGGGTGCGACTGCAAATGGGCGCGCATCGCAGCGAGCACCTGCGGCTCGGCGCTCTGCCCGACCAGCAGCGCCTTGATCTCGACACCGACCAGCAGCGCAACGACGATGAGCAGCATGCCGATGGCGATCGAGCCGACGGCGTCCCACATCGGGTTGCCGGTGATCATCGCGAGCGCGATGAAAACGAGCGCGAGCGCCAGGCCACCGAGCGCCGCGAGGTCTTCGCCGAGCACGACCAGCAATTCGCTCTGGCGCGAATCGCGAAACCATTGCCACAAGCTTCGTGACCCGCGGTCCTTGTCGATCTCGCGCAGGCAGCCCCACAGCGACACGCCTTCGGCTGCGACGCCGAAGGCGAGGATGGCCACCGCGACCCAGGCGTACTTCACCGGCTCGATGTCGTGCAGCCGGTGCACGCCTTCGTAAATCGAGAACAGCCCGCCCATGCTGAACAGCATCAGCGCGACGATGAAGCTCCAGAAGTAGATCGCGCGGCCGTAGCCGAGCGGGTGGTCCGCGGTCGGCGCGCGCTTGGCTTCTTTCAAGCCCCAGATCAACAAGGCCTGATTGCCGCAATCGGCGTACGAGTGAATCGCCTCGGCGAGCATTGCCGACGAGCCGGTGAACAGCGCCCCGGCAGTCTTCGCGATCGCGATCGCAAGGTTCGCGCCGAGCGCGAAGAAGATGGATTTGAGCGAGTCGGCTTCTGCAGACATGAATAGCTTCGACGATCAGCGGTGCGCGCAGTGTGCCAGCGCGTCCAGCGCCGATTGGTATTCGCCGGCGGCGACACCTGCCAAGCCGAGCACGGTGTGGAAGAGGTTGTCGTGGCTCAATGCTCGCGCAAGCACGCCGCATTGAAGCCCCGGACCGTCGCGGTCTGCGGCGCCATCCACAGAACCATCGGCACATGGATTTGCTCGCGCGGTGCCATCGCGTACGGCAGGCCGTGGAGGAAAAGGTTGTTCTCGCCGAGTGACTCGCCGTGGTCCGACACGTAGAGGAGGGCGGGGTTGTAGTGCTGCGTTTGTGCGGTGAGCCAGTCGATGCCGAGTGCCAGCACGTGGTCGGTGTAGGCGATCGAGTTGTCGTAGGCATTGACCAGCGCGTCGCGCTCGCATTGCTGCAGGACGTTGGTGACGCACTCCGGCTTGAATGGCTTGCGGCTCTCGGGGGAGCGCTTGAAGTAGGCCGGCCCGTGGCTGCCCATCTGGTGCAGCACCAACACGACGCCTTGCGCGCGACGCTGCGCCGGCAACGCGGCGAGCCGCGCATCGAGTCCGCGCAGCAAGACTTCGTCGAGGCACTCGCCGTCAGCGCACAACGCATCGGGCAAACCATCGCCGACCGCTGCCGAGTCGCTCGCGAGAGCATGCGGCACGCGGTCGCAGACGCCCTTGCAGCCGGCTTGGTTGTCGAGCCAGAGCACCGCGAGGCCGGCGTGCTGCAGCACGTCGAGCAGGTTTTCGCGCTGCTGCGCACGGGCGTCGAATACCTGTCGACCCAGGTGCGAGAACATGCACGGCAACGACGTCGCGGTGTTGGTGCCGCATGAGGTGACGTTGCGAAAGCTCAGCACGCCGCGTTGGGCCAGCTCTGCGTTGGTCGGCCGGTCGTAACCGTTGAGAGAGAAATGATCGGCGCGCGCGGTCTCGCCGATCACGAGCATCAGCAGCGGCGGCTTCGTTCCCGCCGCGCGCGGCAGCGGCTTCGCGTCCAGCCCGACCGGCAGCAATGGGCCTTCGGGTTGGGCGCGGGCTGCGCTGACGACGACGCCGAGCGAGAAGAACGAGGTCAGCGGATTGATCATGTAGCGCAGCGATCTGTGGTTGCGCATCGTCGCTGACAAATCGGCAAACAGCGCGACCGCCAGCGCCGCCATCAAGACCACTGCGATGACAAGCGCCAACAGATTGCGGATCGCCTGCCGCGCTAAGCCCAAGCGGGTCACGTCCGCGCGCCACAGCCACCACAGCGGCAGGCCGGCCAGCAGCAGCAGGCTCGCCAGCAGCCGCAGGTTCAGCAGGTCGCGTGCCTCGCGCAGATCGGTCTGCAGCACATTGACCATCATCGTCGGATCGATGACGACACCGTAGCTGCCCATGAAGTGCGCGCCGATCGCCGCGGCGAGAAGAAAGAACGCGAGTACCGGCTTGATCGTCCAGCGCCACGCGAGGAGCGCGATGCTGGCCAGCGTCAGCGCCGCGACGATCGCGCCGAACGCGACGATGAAGACGGCGCCGCGCGCCGATGCCATCTCGGGCAGCGCCGACATTGCGCGCCACAGCGGCCAGTTGGCGAACGCAGCGATCCACAGCGCGGCGAGCAGTGCCAGCGTCAACGGGTTCCAGCTTCGCGGATTCGCACTCGGCGCGCGCGATGACATGAGAGACATGCCGCTATTGTCGGTGCTGCTCGCAGCACGCCTCGGGTCTGAAGCTTCTTAGGCGCGCAACCGCATTCCGCCCGCTGCACGCCCGCCGGATCGCGCGCCCATCAATTGCGCGCCCTTGCTGCAGTAGCGCTGCATCAGCTCTCTGGCGGCCGCGGTCAACGATTCGACGTCGTCGATCTTTTCCTGATGGCGCTGCGCGACCAAACCGGCAAGCTCGATCAGCTTCGCATTGCGGGTGCCGGCGCCTTCGTCGAGCAGCATCTGCACCGCCTCTGCCGGCGCGCCGCTGACCGCGCGTCCCATCGCCTTCTCGGCGATCGCCGAAATACTCGTATGAGCCTCGCGAATGATCGTCGCTGAAGGTTCGGTCCCTTGGGCCGCGGCGACGAGCATCTCGGTCGACGCGCGCGAGACGCAGAATCGCTGCGCGACGCGTGCGACCTGCGATGGCATCTCGTCGAGCTGAATCTCCTGCGAGTTCAGGCGCGCCCACAGCGCGACAACGTTGCATGCGGCCTCCATGTCCATCGTGTCGCCTTCGACCTCTTCGGTCAGTTCGCGCACGATGCGCATCGCATCGGCGACCTTCTTGTCGAGCATGCAGCGCAAAGCGCAGATGGCTGCGTCGAAGCGCTGAATCCGCACCGCGTCCTTGGCGCGCTCGCTGCGGCGCGACAAATGATCGTGGGTGCGCTGCAGCCCCTTGCCGTCGCGCGCGTCGAACTGCAGCAGCGCGAGCAGCACCAGTGCATGGTCGTCGAACATCTTGGAGCTGATGCCGACGACGCAGGCGCGCTCGAGTGCAGTGATCGCCTCCTGCGTCTGGCCGGCATAGAACGCGAGCGTGCCGGCATGCAGCAGGCGCGTCACGCTGCCCGGCGTCAGTTCGGCTGCCTTCTGGTAGACCTCGAAGGCGGCCTGCATCTCGCCTTGCTCGACCAGCACGCGGCCGAGCACGTCGTACGAGTCGGCATGCTGCGGCATTTCTCCGACCAATGCGTCGAGGGTTCGACGCGCCGGGGCGACCTGGCCGGCCGCCAGCTGGGCGCGCGCGATGCCGAGCTTGGCCCACGGCAAGGCACGCGCCTCGACGACTGCGGCGTACAGCACCTGTGCTTCGGCATGCTTGTCCAGCCGCAGGTACAGCTCTGCGCCGATGCGCGCGGCGTAGAGCCAGTACAAGGCTTTCTTCTCGAATCGATGCTGGCACAAGGCCGCGGCGGCAGCGAAGTCGCTCGCTTCGATGCGCTCGAAGACATGCCGCAGCACGCGCTTGCGCTGGCGCGCTTCGCGCAGCCGCTCGCCGAGGCTGGCCGCGTTATGCGGCTTCAGCAGGTAGCCGTCGAGCGCTGATTCGGCGGCCTCGGTGACCTTCGCGTACGAGGCTTCGCCGGTCACCATCACGAACACGGTCGAGAACCGCAGCAGTTGCTCGCGGCGCAGCTCGTCGAGAAGGTCCTGCCCCGACATCTCGCTGCCGTCGAAGTGGTAGTCGCACAGCACGACGTCGAACTGCCGATGCTCGAGGATGTTGCGCGCGTCCTTCACGCGGCCGGTCTGCACGACGGTGCCGACGCCGAAGTCGCGAAGCTGCGCCGTCAGCACGCTGCGCGAGGTCGGGTTGCCGTCGATCACGAGGGCGCGGCAGTTGAGGATGTCTTTGTCGAGGAGCTGCTTCATGGGGCGCCTTAGCGGCCCCATCGATATCGGCAGATGCCGTATCAGGCTTGAATCGACCGGACTACTTGAACAGATCCTTCATGCGATCCGACCAGGACTTCGAGTTCGGCGAATGTCGATCGCCGCTCTTGCGGATCGACTCGTCGAGCTCCTTCAACAGCTTGCGCTGGTGCTCGGTGAGCTTCACCGGCGTCTCGACGCTGATGTGGCAGTACAGGTCGCCGGGATAACTCGAGCGCACGCCCTTGATGCCCTTGCCGCGCAAGCGGAAAGTCTTGCCGTGCTGGGTGCCTTCGGGCAGCTCGATCTCGGCCGTGCCGCCGAGCGTAGGCACCTGGATGTTGCCGCCCAGCGCGGCCGCCGTCAGGCCCACCGGCACCGTGCAGTGCAGATCGTCGCCGTCGCGCTCGAAGATCTCGTGCTGCTTCATGCGGATCTCGATGTACAGGTCGCCCGCGGGCCCGCCGTTCGTCCCCGGCTCGCCGTTGCCGGCCGAGCGGATTCGCACGCCCTCGTTGATGCCGGGGGGGATTTTTACTTCGAGCGTCTTGTTCTTCTTGATCTTGCCCTGGCCGTGGCAGCTCATGCACGGCTCGGGGATTACCTTGCCGGTGCCGTGGCAGTGCGGGCAGGTCTGCTGGATGCTGAAGAACCCTTGACGCAGGTGCACCGTGCCCGAGCCGCTGCAGGTCGAGCACACCTTGGGGCTGGTGCCGGGCTTGGCGCCGCTGCCGTGGCAAGCCTCGCATGTCTCCCAGCTCGGGATGCGGATCTGCGTTTCCTTGCCGTTCGCCGCCTCTTCAAGCGTGATCTCCATCGCGTAGCTCAAGTCGCTGCCGCGGTAGACCTGCTGGCCACCGGCGCGGCGCTGGCCGCCGCCACCGCCGCCGAAGATGTCGCCGAAGATGTCGCCGAAGGCCTCGGCAAAGCCGCCGAAGCCCTCTGCGCCGGGCCCGCCGCGGAAGCCCGCGCCGCCCATGTTCGGGTCGACGCCGGCGTGGCCGTATTGATCATAGGCAGCGCGCTTTTGCGGGTCGGAAAGCATCTCGTAGGCTTCCTTCGCCTCCTTGAATCTCTCTTCCGATTTCTTCGCGCCGTCACCCTGGTTGCGGTCGGGGTGGTGCTTCATCGCGAGCTTGCGATAAGCCTTCTTGATGTCGTCCTCCGGGGCGTTCTTCGCCACGCCGAGGATCTCGTAGTAGTCACGCTTTGCCATCGCTCACCCTGCTCATCGCCTCCGCACCCGCCACGCTCAAAACGAACACGCCGCGCTGAGGCGCAGACGGGTCTGGCGCACTCGAACGCGGCGAAGACGGCCGGGTCGGCTCGAGGCCGACCCGGCGAAACCTCACTTCCGGTCCTTGACTTCCTTGAACTCGGCGTCGACGACATTGTCGTCGGTCGGCTTGCCAGCCCCGGCTGCGCTGGACCCCGCGTGCGACGCTTCGCCCGCCTCGGCCTCGGCGCCCGCCGATCCGGCCGCCGCATGTGCGGCCTGCGTCTCGGCGTACACCTTCTCGCCGAGCTTCTGGCTTGCGGTCATCAGCGCCTCGGTCTTGGCTTCGATCACGGCCTTGTCCTCGCTCTTCAGCGACTCTTCGGACTCTTTCAGCGCCGCCTCGATCTTTTCCTTGTCGGCAGCATCGAGCTTGTCGCCGTGCTCGGCAAGGCTCTTTTTCACGCTGTGGACCATCGCGTCAGCCGAATTGCGTGCTTGGATCAGCTCGAGCTTCTTCTTGTCCTCGGCGGCGTTGAGCTCGGCGTCCTTCACCATCTGCTGGATCTCGGCTTCGCTTAAGCCCGAGTTGGCCTTGATCGTGATTTTGTTTTCCTTGCCGGTGCCCTTGTCCTTGGCGTTGACGTGCAGGATGCCGTTGGCGTCGATGTCGAACGTGACCTCGATCTGCGGCGTGCCGCGCGGCGCCGGCGGGATGCCTTCGAGGTTGAATTCGCCCAAGCTCTTGTTGCCCGAGGCCATCTCGCGCTCGCCCTGGTAGACCTTGATCGTCACTGCCGGCTGGTTGTCGTCGGCAGTCGAGAACACCTGACTGAACTTGGTCGGGATGGTGGTGTTCTTCTTGATCATCTTGGTCATCACGCCGCCCAGCGTCTCGATGCCCAGCGACAGCGGCGTCACGTCGAGCAGCAGCACGTCCTTGCGCTCGCCACCGAGCACCTGGCCCTGGATCGCGGCGCCGACGGCGACCGCTTCGTCGGGGTTCACGTCTTTGCGCGGCTCGCGACCGAAGAATTCCTTGACCGTGTCTTGCACCTTGGGCATGCGCGTCATGCCGCCGACGAGGATCACGTCATCGATCTGGCTGACGCTGACGCCGGCGTCCTTGATCGCGGTGCGGCACGGTGCGACGGTGCGCTCGATCAGGTC
>VBCQ01000194.1 GCA_005882155.1 Betaproteobacteria bacterium | reverse complement strand
GCGCAGCGAGGGTCTTCAGTTCGAGGCGAAAACGGATCGGCTGCTGCGTCTGCACCGAGCCCGGGCCGAAGCGGATGTGCAGCCGGCGCTCGCGCACCTCGGTGATGATCTTGGCGAGCACCGCCGGCTCGGCCTCGACGCGCAGATGCTCGCGGCTCGATTGCTCGATCGACAGCTCGCCGGCGGCGTCGAAGATCACCGAGTCGAAGCCGGCCACAAGGCGTTCTTCGCTGGCGAGGGTTGCTGCATGGCTCGCGCGCGCAACGCCGAGGTCGACGATGCCGGCGAGCGCGCCCGTGAGCCAGAGTCGGCGAGAGATCGCGTCCATCTCAGCGCCTCGCCGGCGTGCTGCGGATCAGGCAGGTCGCGTTGCCGGTGTCGGTCACGTAGACCGCTTGCCGATTCCGGTCGGTGGCGCGCAGCTTCAGCCCGGCCGACACGTCGGGAGGCAGCAGCAGATCGCGCTCTTCGAACAGCAGCCGGCCGTACTGCCAGCAGCGCACCTGGTACAGCGATTCGGTCGAGCCGGCCGTGCGCGCCGCGCTCGTCGCATCGAGCGGGTTGCGCGTGTCGTCGGCGGCGACGGCCAGCGCCGACAACAGCAGCGACGCGAGCAGTGCCGGCACGACAGCGCCGCTGGTCTTACTTGGCTTGGACATGGAAGTACTCCTGGGCGAGCACGCCCTTGGTGACGCTGACGAACACATCGCGCAGCTGCTCGAGGCTCTTCGCGGGCAGCGGCTCGAAGTCGCCGCTGTTCAACGCGGCCGGCAGGCTGGTGAGCACATCGCTCTCGGTGGCGAAGCAAGCGACCGTTTCCGGCGCAGCGCGCTCGTTCATGCGGATCTCGAAGCGCATCGCGCCCGGCAGCTGCAGACCTTGGCTCGCCTGGACCCGCGCATCGCGACGGAAGCGGTTCGGGAAGAAGCGGCTGATCTTCTGGTTCTCGTCTTGGTGGTAGCAGTACACATAGGCGTCGCGATTCGGCTTGACGCTCAAGCGAACCGCGTCGCCGGCCGCGAAGCTGCGAACGTTGTCGAGCGTGCCGAGCTGGAGTGCGAGCGGCGCGGTCGCGGCGGCAGCGGCACTCGCTGCGCCGGCGGCGGCGACGGGTGCGCTCGACGGCTCGGCCGCAGCTGCAGGCACCGGAACGATCCGCGAGGCAAGCTCCTCGTGCTTGGCCGTCAGGTAGCCCTTGAAGAAATCGAAGGTCAGCTTCGGTTCGTGCGACAGGCCGAGCGCCTCGCGGTAGCGCGCTACCGCCTCCTTGATCTGCGGGTTGACGACGCCGTCGACCGGACCGTCGTAGACGCGGCGGATGCGCATCTGCAACTGGAAGTAGGCAATGATTTCGTTCGGGTTCGCGGCCATGCCCTCGTACCAATCGCGCATTTCGCCGACCACCGCCTCGTCGTCGTTGCTCGCACCGACGCAGCTCCAGTACGGCACCTTCGCCAGCCGGCCGAACAATTCGATCGACGCCAGCTCGACCAGCGTGCGCACCGCTTGCGACTGGCCTTCCTGGGTCGCGGTCGACAGCGAGAAGTTGATGCCGAACTTGCGGATCTGCGCCTCGCCGTCGAAACCCTTGCCCTGCTTGAACAGGATCACCTGGTTGCGCGAGCCGACGCCCGGCATCACCGACAGGTCGGCGGTCGACAGCATCGTCAGGTCGATGCCGAGAATCGACGCCTGCGAGGTGGCGGCTGCGCCCAGGTTGAGCCGGTCGATGCTCAGACCAGCGTCCAGATTGCGCCGCACGACCGTGTCGTCGAACTGGCTGATCGAGCCGCGCAGCGCGAACGGCGGAATGACCGCGTAGTGCTCGCGGCGCAGCGCCTGCGACAGGAAGCCGATGGTGTTGCCCGAGTCCTGCCCGTAGGCGACGAGGCGGATCGCGCGGCTGCGGCGTGTCGTGTCGGACACGGCCGAAATCAGCATGTCTTTGGTGCCGGCGTTGATCTTCTTCGTCTGGTCGGTGAGGTCTTTGACGATGACCGCGATGTCGCGCACGCCGAAGTCGAGCAGCATGTTGTCCATGCAGCGCAGGCCGCTCGAGAAATTGGTGATCGCCTTGTACGGCGCGGCTTGCGGGCCGATCTTGGCCTTCTCGACCTTCTCCGCCACGACCTTGTCGGTGTCGAGCGAAGCGCAGCCGACCAGCGACGTGGCGATCAGTGCGACGAGACTTTGAGTGGCACGGCGGATCAGCGAGGCGTTCATGCGGGTCTTTCGTTGTCGAAGCGGCCGCCGCACTGCAGTCGCTGCAGTGCGGCGGCCAAGGTCCATGCGTGGTGGCTCAGCGGCACTTGTTGTTGGCGTTGATGATGTCGCCGGTGATGACGACAGTGACTTCACGCGGCTGGAATCCCGGCTTGCCGCCGCTGATGACGTTGCCGATGTTCACGTTGCCGCAATCGGCCGGGTCGCGCAGGCCGTCGGACGCGACGGCGGCACCGTCGCGGGCAGCGGCCGCCGCTTGGCCGCGCGTCTTCGCGCGCTCCAGAGCGAGCTTGGACAGCAGCGCAGAATCCAGATCCATCGGCTCGGCCACGGCAGCGGCTTGCACCGCGGCCGAGGCGAGCGCGAAGAGGATCACGAGACTGGTGACGAGAAGGGGTCGTTGCATGTCGATCTCCCGGGGTTGGTGGATCTGCGTGCTTGGCAGACGAGGCTGAAGCGGGTGGCTTCAGCCTGTCGCCCGTCGATGCCGTCGATTACTCGATCACGCCGACCTTGATGCGCTGCGTGTTGTTGCTGCCGCCGTTTTGCGATTGCGTCACGTTGTTCGCGACGACCGTCGTCGAGTGCTGCTTCACGTCCTTGTCGATCTTGCCGAGGATCATTTCTTGCGTGTTGCTGGTGCCGCTCTGGGTCTGGCGGATGTTGCGCGCCGTCACGCGAGCGGTGCCGCCGCTGAGGACGCCGCCGTCGACGGTGCCCAGCTCCAGCTTCTGGGTGTTGCGGCTGCCGGACTGGCTCTGGCTGACGCTGTCGATGTTGACGACAGAGGTGTCGGCCATGGCGGCGCCGGCAGCAAGAGCGATGGCGGCGAAGAGAACGTGCTTGAACGATTTCATGGTGAGCTCCAATTGAGGTTGAGGTTGTTGGCTTCGCTAAAACTGCATCAGCCGACCCTTCAGTTGCAGAGCCCTCGAATCCGGTTCAAAGAAATTTTCAGTTCAATCGAAACTCCACGAGCTCGAAGCTCGTCGACTCGCGCAAGGCGGTGCCGACATGCGTGGCCACCGTGTACTTCACGGTGCGCCTCACCTGCGGCGAATACCAGACGACATGCTCGATCGAGACCGATCCGCTGCGCGCAGCACCGCGCGACTGCGCCTGGCCGCGCAGCACCAGCTTGACGGCGCGAAAGCGGCCCGCGGCGACGACGATGTCTTCTTCGCCTTCGATGCGTGCATGCAGCGCCACCGGCACTTGCTCGACGCGAAGCGCTTGATCGGGAATCGGCTGCCCCGGGCGCAACCCGCCGGCGGCGAGCAGGTACGGCGAGAACTCGGGCGGCGTCAGGGTCCATCCTGGCAAGGTGTGGAAGCCGGGCTCGAGCGACACCAGCGTCGTTCGCAGCTTGGCGTCGGAGGTCGTGGTCCAGGTCTCGGCGACACCTTCGGCGCTCACGCCGTCGACCTTCGCGGTGAGGAACAGATCGCCGATGCGGAACTGGTCCTGCACCCGATAGCGCCAGGTGTCGCCGACATGCGGCATCGTGTCGGCTCGCGCGCTTGCGGTCGTCGCGGTCGCAGCGGTCGTCGGTGGCGTCGCGGGCGCCGGCGTGAACGCGGCGACACGCGTTTGCGCCAACGCGGCGAAGCGGCCGTTCGGGTACTGCCGCAGATAGGCGCGGTACTCGTCGGCGCGGGTCGACGCCTGGATGCTGTTCCAGAACGCGAGCTCGCCGGCGGCTTCGACATCGGCTGCCGATTCGCGCGCGGTGGTCACACCCGGAACGAACGCGAACTCGCCCTGCAGCGACGAGCTTTCCCACGGCACTTGCAGCTGGCGCGTGTCGCGCACCACCGCCTCGCGAACCCGCTTGAACACATGCTCGACCGGCAGCCCCGGCGTCAGCAGCTGGCGTGCGAGATGCGAGGCATACAGGCTGTTCGCGCCGGCGCCGTCGGCGGCGAGCTTGCCCGGCGCGGTCGCGTAGGCGAGCAGCGTGCCCACCGGCGCATCCATCTGCGCGAGGCCTTGCGCGCGTGGACCGCCCTTGCCGCTGAACGGGTTGTTGCGGCAGGCGTCGAGGATGACGATGTTGATGCGGCTGCGCGCGGTCGACATGCGGCCGAGCATGAAGCCGAGGTCGACGCCGGCGATCGGGATCTCGTCTTCGCTGCGGATCTCGGCGTCGACCGGGATCAGGTAGTTGCGGTCGCGCAGCTGCAGCCCGTGGCCGGCGTAGTACAGCACCGCGATCGTGTTCTCGCCGAGCCGGTTGCCGAAGTCGCGCAGCGCGTCGACGAGGGCGCGGCGGTCGAGGTTCTCGTGCAGCGCGACGGCGAAGCCCGACTGCCTCAGCGACTGCGCCATCAGCCGCGCATCGTTGACCGGGTTGTCGAGCGGATCGACGCGATACGCCGCGTTGCCGATGACGAGCGCGATGCGCTCCTCGGTGACCGCGACGCCGCGCATGCGCTCGGCCGCGCTCGCGATCGGCGTCGACACCGCGAAGAGCAGGACCAGCACGAGCCCGCCGATACGGCGGCGCAGCGGGCTCATCGCGTGGCTCCCAGCATCGACGCGAATGCGCTCGCTGCGAGCTGGCGGGTCGACGCGTCGGCCGCATCGCCGACTGGCATCGCGAGCGATGCCAACGCGTGCTCGAGGTCGTCGATCGTGAAATCGACATCGAGGACGCGCCGCGCGGCCGCGTCGAGCGCGCGATACCAGTCGCGCGCCGCCAATGCCGCAGCGAGCGACTGCGCGGGTTGCGCGACCGTCAGCGGGAAATGGCGACCGACCCGGTCGACGCTCGGCATCAGCAAGCCGGCCCAGCTCGAGTCACCGAGCAGGCCAGGCGCGAGCCAGAAGCGGCGGATCGGCGCGACGAGGTAGGCCGCCAGCCATCGCTCGCCGAGCTCGCCGCGCGCCGAGGCGAGGCCGTGTTGCAGCCAGCGGTCCCAGCCCTGCACGAAGCCATCGGGCAGGCGGCGCGACGCGAAGTCGCCGACGTTCGGCAGCTTGCCGAACCAGCCCGGCACGGCGACGCCGTTCACAGCTGCTTCGGACATTGGAATTGCTCCAGCTGCTCGCGTTGCAGCGGATTCAGCGGCGTCGGGCTGCGGACTTCGAAGCGTGCCTTGCGCCCCTCGACGTCGAACGTCAGCAGTGAGCGCTCCGGCGTCGAGCCCGGCTCGACACGCACGCGGTCGAGCAGGCGGAACAGCGCCCATGGACCTTGGAAGTCGTAGCCCGCCGCGGCCGACGGCAGCACTTGCAGATGGACCCGCCCGGCGTTGCTCGGCCCCGGCCACTGAACACTTTGCGATTGCTTCGCGCCCGGGCGGAAGCGCAGCAGCTGGCCATCGATATCGAGCGCGAACTCGCTGACGCCGGCATCGAGCTCGACGAGCTTGAACTCGAGGCGCATGCCGAGCTGGCGCGCGCCGTCGCGGAAGAAGGCGTCGCGGATCGCCAACGCGCGCTGGAACTGCTGCAGCGATTCGGAGCTCGTGCCGTCAGCCGCGCGATAAGTCCACGCGCGCGCCGAGGTGTCGACATGCGGCAGCAGATGACGCTGGAAGAACCCATCGATCAAGCCGCCGGCAGCGAAAGTCCGCGCGAAATCGTCGCGCGAGATTTCTTCCTTGCTGTCGCGCGCCAACGGATAGCGGCCGGCGACGGCGCGGATGCATGCCGGCGTCACGTCGCTCGCCAGCTGGCGCGCCAGCGGCTCGCGCAAGGCCGCGAAGACCTGTGCGCCGCTCGTCGCCGCGAGCTGGGCCAGCATGCCGCGCACCGGCTCGGGAGCGCGCTGCGCGGCGGCGGCGAGCTCACGTGTCACGTCGCTCGAGGCGGCAGGCAAGGTGTGGCGCTTCGCAGCGTCTTCGACACTCGCCAAGTAGGTCGACAGCTTGCCGAGCAAGGCCTGCATCTCTTCGGCCGCGCTCGGCTGGCCGGTCAGGAAACGCCGCAGCGCGTCGAAACGCGTCCCGAGCGCGTCGCGCAACGCAGACGGCGGGCCTTGCGTGATCGTCACTTCGCGGACCATCGCGCGCAGCAGCGCGAGCAACGGCGAGTCGGGGCGCGCGAGCAGTTCGGCCATTTCAGCGCTGGCTCGCAGCGACGGCGTCGGCGCGAGACGCAGATCGTTCGCGAACTCGTCCCAGCGCGTCGCGTAGTCGGCGAGGTAGAGCCGCTCGACCGCGTCGACGAGTGCGTTCTGTGCCGCGGGGTCGCTCGTCGCCGCGGACGCGTTGCCGAGCACCCACGCCTCCTCGCTCGCGAACTGGCGCAACACCTCATGCGTGCGGTCTTGCAGCGATTGAAGCGCGACCGCGCGTGTGTACAACGCCGGCACGCCGCTCGCATGCGTTCGTCCGCCGGCGCTCGCAAAGACGCGCCGCGCAGCCGCTCCACCGGCGGACTCGACGCTGAATGGCGCCGCATCGGCCGCGACATTGATCTGCTTCAGGCGCTGATAGACGCGCTGCGCGAGCGGCACGCTGGCCACCAGGCTGCGCGCCTTCGCGATCAGTGGCGCGTCGGCGAGCGACGGCGCCCCGACCTCGCCGCTGTCGAGCAAGCGGTCGAGGTGGCGGCGCAGCGCGTCGCGCTGCTCGGCGCTGACATTGGGTCCGAGCGTCGCGTCCCAGTCGGCGATCAGATAGGCACGCAAGCCTGCACGATCGAAGTTCCTGCCGCCGAAGAGCATCACATAGGCCTTCAGCGCGTCGTAGATCAGCTCGACATGGTCGCGCTGGCCGGCGCGCAACCGCGCTTCGAGGCGCGCCGCGATGCGTGGCAGAAACGCTTCGCGCAGCGTGCGCTGGTACGCGTCGCTCGCGGCCGCGCTGAGCATTTCGCTGCGGTCGAGGCCCATCGTGAGTCGCGACGAGGTCTTGCCGCCGCTGCCTTGCAAGCTGCTCAGCGAGTCGAGTGCCGGCAACAGCGCGGCGAGATCGTCGACCGCCGCCGCCTTGCCCGCAACGACGCTGCGCTCGAGCACCGGCATGCGCTCGGCGAGGCCGGCCATGTGGTCGCGGTTGCTCTGGTAGGCGCGCCACGACAGCGCGGCGCCGGCAGCCACCGTGCACGCGCTCAAGCCGACGAGTCCCCACTCGAGCAGCGCACGCCGACGCCGCCAGGCGAGGTTCGTCCCGGCCAGTCCAGCCTCGGCGAACACGACGTCGCGCAGCAGCCGCGTCACGAAGAACGTCTTGCCGCTCGGCCGTGCCGGCGCGACGATGCGGTGCGACAGGCCGAGGGCGCGCGCGAGCCCGCCGAGCGCGCGGTCCATCGGTGTGCCTTCCTGCGTCGCACTGGTGAAGTAGACGCCGCGCACGCAAGGCTGCAGCTCGGCGCGCATGCCGGCGATCATCGACTGCAGGAAGTCGAACAGCGTCTGCCGCAGTACCCGCCATTCCTGCGGGAAGGCGTAGACCGCGGCGCGCCGCTCGCGGTCGCGCTCGCTGTCGAGCTGGTCGATCAGGCAATCGTTGAGGCGCTTTTCGA
>VBCQ01000193.1 GCA_005882155.1 Betaproteobacteria bacterium | reverse complement strand
TGCATCTGGGTTGCCGCGGGACCGGGCAACAACGGCGGCGATGGGCTCGATGCGGCGATGCATTTGCGCGCGGCCGGCAAGCACGTGCAGGTCACGCTGCAAGCCGATGCAAGCCGTTTGCCCGACGATGCACGCGATGCACTCGCGCGCGCCCAAGCGGCTGGCGTGCATATCGGCCTCGATCCAGCGCCGGCGCTAGGGCAGAACGACATCGCGATCGACGCACTGCTCGGCGTCGGCGCCGATCGCGCGCCGAGCGATGCACTCGCAGTGCGCGTCGCGGAGCTGAACCGCTTGCGCTGCTCGGTCCTCGCGGTCGACGTTCCGTCGGGCCTGCACAGCAGCACGGGCCAAGCGCTGGGTGACGCCTGCGTCCGCGCTCGGCACACCGCGGCGTTGTTGACGCTGAAGCCGGGTCTGTTCACAGCATCGGGGCGCGACCATGCGGGGGTCGTGTGGTTCGATGATCTCGGCGTCGACAGCAGCCGTGCTGAGCCTGATGCGTGGCTCGTCGGCAGCGACAGTGCGACGCTGCCGCCGCGGCGGCATGCGCAGCACAAAGGCAGCTTCGGCGACGTCGCGATCGTCGGCGGGGCGCCGGGCATGACCGGCGCCGCGCTGCTGGCCGCGCGCGCAGCGCATGCCGCGGGCGCGGGGCGCGTCTATGTGAGTCTGCTCGACGGCGGCTCGCTGTCGCACGACCCGCTGCGCCCCGAGTTGATGTTTCGCGACGGCTGGTGGCGCGGCAGCGAAAGCATGCTCGTCAAAGCGACGGTAGTGTGCGGCTGCGGCGGCGGCATTGCCGTGCACGAGCCGCTGGCTCGCTTGCTCAGCACCGTCGGCCGACTCGTGCTCGACGCCGACGCGTTGAACCTCATCGCGCAAGACAGCGCGCTGCAGCGCTTGCTGCAGTCACGCCATGCTCGCCAACGCGCGACCGTGTTGACACCGCATCCGCTGGAAGCCGCACGCCTGCTCGGTTGCGACGTGGTGCAGTTGCAGGGCGACCGCATCGACGCGGCTCGGCGCCTGGCCGACCGCTTCGCCTGCGTCGTGCTGCTCAAAGGCTCGGGGTCGGTGATCGCCGAGCCGGGCGGTGTGCCACGTATCAATTCGACCGGCAACGCGGCCCTTGCGAGCGCCGGCACCGGCGACGTGCTCGCTGGCTGGCTCGGGGGCCGGTGGGCGCAGCGCGCGCAATCGGACAACGCGTTTCGCGACGCGATGAACGCCGCTTGCGCCGCCGCGTACGCTCACGGCGCCGTGGCCGACGACGCGAGCACGCAAGTCATTCGCGCCGACGATCTCATCGAGCGCTTGCATGCCGGTCATTGAACGGCGCAGCGGCACGCAAGCTCAGCGTCGCCGAACCGCTTTCGCCGACGCTTTTCGCGCCACGGCCTTGACCGCGCGCACCGGGTGCGCCGCCTTGCCTGAGCCGTTGCCGGATTTGGCTTTCGCAGCGGCCTTGATCACGCGGTCCGCGTCCTTCACCGCGGCCAATTCGGCCACCGCGCTGCTTGCCTTGCCGACCAGGCGATCACGCCGGGCGCGGATCAACGCAGCGTCTTCGTCACTGTCGTGCACCATGCGGAAGTCGATCTTGCGGCCGTCCAGGTCGACGCGGCTGACCTGCACCCGCACGCGCGCGCCGACGGCGTATCGCACCCCCGTTCGCTCGCCGCGCAGCTCCTGCTTCACCTCGTCGAACCGGTAGTACTCGCCGCCCAGTTCGGTGATGTGCACGAGGCCGTCGACATACAGCCCGTCGAGCGTCACGAACAGGCCGAAGCTCGTGACTGCGGTCACCGTGCCGCCGAACTCTTCGCCGAGATGCTCGCGCATGTAGCGGCACTTGAGCCACGCTTCGACATCGCGCGAGGCCTCGTCGGCGCGCCGCTCGTTGGCGCTGCAATGCGCACCGGCGGCTTCCCACATCTCGCCTTCGCTGCCGGTCGTGGTTTGCTTGGCGCCGTTGCGACGCTTGGGCGCCTCTTCGGTCGCACCGGTACTCAAGTGATAGCGCTTGCCGTGCAGCAGTGCCTTGATCACCCGGTGCACGAGCAGGTCCGGGTAACGGCGGATCGGGCTCGTGAAGTGCGTGTAGGCCTCGTAGGCGAGGCCGAAGTGTCCGGCGTTGGTGCCGGTGTAGATCGCCTGCTGCATCGAGCGAAGCAGCATCGTGTGGATCTGCATCGCGTCGGGCCGATCCTTGGTCGCGTCGGCAATGGCCTGGTATTCGCCGGGCGTCGGGTCGTCGCTGATGCTGAGGCCCAGGCCGAGCGCCTTCAGATAGTTCTGCAGCAGCGTCTTCTTCTCCGGCGTCGGGCCTTCGTGTACGCGATACAGCGCCGGGTGCTTGGCAAGCGCGATGAAGTCGGCCGAGCAGACGTTGGCCGCCAGCATCGCTTCTTCGATCAGCTTGTGGGCTTCGGTTCGCGTTCGCGGCACGATCTTCTCGATGCGGCCGTTCTCGTCGCAGACGATCTGCGTCTCGGTCGTCTCGAAGTCGACGGCGCCACGCTTGCCGCGCGCTTTCAGCAGCGCGCGGTAGACCTCGTTGAGGTTCAGCAGGTGCGGCACGAGCTCGCTGCGGCGCGCCGCTTCGGGTCCGCGCGTGTTGGCGAGAATCGCCGCGACTTCGGTGTAGGTGAAGCGCGCATGCGAGCACATCACGGCCGGAAAGAACTGATAGGCGTGGATCTCGCCGGCGGTGCCGACCAGCATGTCGCACACCATCGCCAAGCGGTCTTCGTTCGGGTTCAGCGAGCACAGGCCGTTCGACAATTTCTCCGGCAGCATCGGAATCACGCGGCGCGGAAAGTACACCGACGTGGCACGCTCGTAGGCGTCTTCGTCGATCGGCTCGCCGGGCTTCACGTAGTGGCTCACGTCGGCAATCGCCACGACGAGACGCCAGGCGTTCGGCGATTTACCGCGGCCGATCGTCGCCGGCTCGCAGTACACCGCGTCATCGAAGTCGCGTGCGTCCTCGCCATCGATGGTGACCAGCGGCACGTCGGTCAGGTCGATGCGGTGCTTGCGATCGATCGGGCGGATCTTGTCGGGCAGCGCCGCGGCCTGCGCGAGCGTCTCGGGCGAGAAGCGGTGCGGCACTTCGTACTTGCGCACCGCAATCTCGATCTCCATCCCTGGGTCATCGATCTCGCCGAGTACCTCGGTCACGCGGCCCATCGGCTGCGAGTACAGCGACGGAGGCTCGGTGAGCTCGATCGCCACGACCTGCCCCGCGGTCGCATTGGCGATCGCGTTCTTCGGCACCATGATGTCCTGGCCGTAGCGCTTGTCCTCGGGCGCGACCAGCCAGATGCCGCTCTCGTGCAGCAAGCGGCCGATGATCGGCGCCTTCTTGCGCTCGAGGATCTCGAGGATGCGTCCTTCGGGGCGCCCTTTGCGGTCGTAGCGAATGATTCGCGCCTTGACGCGATCGCGATGTAGCACCGCGCGCATTTCTTGCGGCGACAAATACAGGTCGGGTTGCCGGTCGTCGCGCACGAGAAATCCGTGGCCATCGCGATGACCCTGCACCGTGCCGACGACCTCGCTCATCAGCTCTGCGCCGACGGCCATTGAATTAGAGAAGGTTGTTTTTTTGATGATATAGTCCAAGACTTCCTGAAATGCCCAGGTGGCGGAATTGGTAGACGCACTAGTTTCAGGTACTAGCGGGTAACTCCGTGGGGGTTCGAGTCCCTTCCTGGGCACCAAGACATTGAAAGGCCTGCGCGGTTCGTGCGGGCCTTTTTCGTTTCCGGGCCTGCAGCAGCAGGCCCTCATTATTTGCGCGTTGCGTCAAATCGCAAACTTCTTCGCCAGCCCCTCGGGCCGCAAATCGTCATACTCTTCGAAGGGTTGATGAATCCACGGGCTGGTCGGCAACAGCTCGACAAAATAGTCAGGCGTATAGCTCGATACTCCCTTGGTCCAAATCACTGCCGAACGCAACTCGGTGATTGACGGCACGCCGCGCAAGCGGTCGACGACCGCGCGCAGCGTGATGCCCGAGTCCGACAAGTCGTCGACCAAGAGTACGCGTCCGCACGGTACGAGCTCGTGGCCATGATCGCGAGCGGCTTATCGAACACCCGCGACAGCACGTCGCCCGGGCGCATGCCGCCGCGCGCGAGGCAAAGGATCTGATCGAACTCCCATCCCGACGCGTGGACCTTGAGCGCGAGGCGCTCGATCAGCATGTGGTACTCGTCCCACGAGACGTACAGATGTTTGCCGTCGTCGGTCAGCATGGCTTCCTCAGGCTTGATAAGGGTGGCGCAGCAGGATCGTGTGCTCGCGATCCGGCCCGGTGGACACCATGTCGATCGGCGCGCCGATGAACTCCTGCACGCGCTCGAGATAGCGCCGCGCGTTGAGCGGCAACCGATCCCACTCGGTGATGCCGGCGGTCGTCTCGCTCCAGCCGGCAAAGCTGTCATAGATCGGCACGCAGGCCGCGACATCGTCGGCGTCGAGCGGGAGGATGTCGATGCGCTGGCCGCGGAGCTCGTAGCCGACGCAGACCTTGATGTCGTCCAAGCCGTCGAGCACGTCGAGCTTGGTGATGCACAGGCCCGAGATGCCGTTGATGATGATGGCGCGCTTGAGCGCAGCCGCATCGAGCCAGCCGCAGCGCCGCGGCCGGCCCGTCACGGTGCCGCGCTCTTGGCCGACTGTGGACAGGTGATGGCCGACGCTGCCCGGCTCGTCCATCGCGAGCTCGGTCGGGAACGGGCCGCTGCCCACCCGCGTCGTGTAGGCCTTGGTGATGCCGAGGATGTAGTGCAGTAAATCAGGGCCGACGCCGGCGCCGGCCGCCGCGTTGCCGGCGACGCAATTGCTCGAAGTCACGTACGGATAGGTGCCATGATCGATATCGAGCAGCGTTCCCTGCGCGCCTTCGAACAGGATGTTCGCCCCCGCACGATTGGCGTTGAACAAGGTGTAGCCGACGTCGGCCATCATCGGCTTCAGCTCCTCGGCAACCTTCATTGCGAGGTCGAAGATCGGCTGGAATTCGAGTGCCGTCGATTGCAGGTAGCCGGCGAGTGCGACGTTGTGCAACTCGAGCAGCTCCCGCAGCTTGTTGGCGAAGCGCTCGGGGTGCTTCAGGTCCTGAACGCGCAGCGCGCGGCGCGCCACCTTATCTTCATAAGCGGGGCCAATGCCCTTCCCGGTCGTGCCGATCTTGCCCGCGCCGCTGCTCTCGCGCAGCGCCTCGCGAGCCTTGTCGACCGCGACGTGGAACGGCAGGATCAGCGGGCATGATTCGCTGACGAACAGACGCGAGCGCACGTTGACGCCAATCGCTTCGAGGCGCTCGATCTCCGCCAGCAAGTGCGTCGGGTCAACCACCACGCCGTTGCCGATGTAGCACGCCACGCCATCGCGCATGATGCCCGAGGGGATCAGCTGCAGAGCGGTCTTCACGCCCTTGATGACGAGCGTGTGGCCCGCGTTGTGGCCACCCTGGAAGCGCACCACTGCTTGCGCGTGATCCGTCAGCCAGTCCACCACCTTGCCCTTGCCTTCGTCGCCCCACTGGGTACCGACGACGACCACGTTTCGGCCGGCGCTCTTCGCCTTCGCTTCTTGCATGTCTGAAATTCCGAGTCTGAAGTTCTGTGGCGACGGCGCTCAGAGCGCGCGCACGGTCCATTGATCGTTGACGGCGACGAGCTCGCGGTCGCAGTCGAATTCCTCGCCCTCATGCTCATGGCCCGGCAGGATGCAGACCACCGTCTCGCCTTGTTCGCGCAGGCGGCGCACCGCCGCTCGCAGCGCCGCGTCCTCGCTCCACGGCGCGCGGATCGCTGCCGCAAGCCGGCGCGGCGCCAGCAACTCAGCGAGCTCCTTCAGGTCGAGACTGAAGCCGACTGCCGGACGCTTGCGGCCGAACACGGCACCGACTTCGTCGTAGCGGCCGCCACGCGCAATCGCATCGCTGGACCCGTCGGTGTAGACCGCGAAGCGCGCACCGCTGTAATAGGCGTAGCCGCCGATGTCGGCGAGATCAAATCCCACCTGCACTTCGGGATGGGCGTGCTGGATGTGACTTGCGAGCCACTGCAGGTCAGCCAGTGCCGCGCGGATCAAGGGTTGATCCGGTAATTCGCGCTCAGCGATGGCAAGCACTTCGGGGCCGCCGTACAGGCGCAGCAGGCTGCGAACGCCATCGCGCGCGGTGCCGGTCAAATCGCGTGACAAGTCGGCCAGTGCCGCGGCGTCCTTCGCGGCGAGCGCCGCGACCAGCTCGGCAACCCGCGAAGATTCGATCGGCACATCGCAGAGCAACCCGCGAACGATGCGCGCATCGCCGAGGTCGAGCGTGACTTTCGAGATGCCGGCACCGCGCAGGCAGTCGAGCGCGAGGTCCTGAATCTCGAGGTCGGCTTCGAGGCCCGCGTGGCCATAAGTTTCGGCGCCAAACTGCAGCGGCTCGCGCGTCGCATGCAGGCCTTGCGGACGGGTGTGCAGCACCGGCCCGCAGTAGCACAGGCGCGTCAGGCCGGTGCGGTTGAGCAGGTGCGCATCGATGCGCGCGACCTGCGGCGTCGTGTCGGCGCGCACACCCAGCGTTCGGCCGCTGAGCTGATCGACGAGCTTGAAGGTCTTGAGATTGAGCTCCTGCCCGGTTCCCGACAGCAGCGACTCGAGGTGCTCGAGCAGCGGCGGCATGACCAGCTCGAAGCCGTAG
>VBCQ01000192.1:3961-5230 GCA_005882155.1 Betaproteobacteria bacterium | reverse complement strand
GCACCGATGGCCACCGTCACCGACACCACGGAGACCAGCGCGCCGAGCTGCTTGTCCGACAGGTTCCACTCGGCCTTGAGGTAGGGGAACAGCGAGACGATGACCTGGCGATCGACATAGTCGAAGATCATCAAGGCCAGTGTCATGGCGAATGCGAACCAGGCCTGGCCGCGGCTGAAGAGGTAGCCGTCTTGCGCCGGCGCCTTCTCGATGCTGTGAATGTCCATGACGATTCCTTCAGGGAACGAGCACCGTGGCGCCCGTGGTCTGTCGCGACTCGAGCGCACGGTGCGCGTCGGGGCATGTGCGGGCGAGGCGTGGCGTAGTGCACCATCGCCGGTCGCGTGACCCAGATCGAGCCCTTGACCGCCAGCAGCGTGGTGTCGATCACCACCGGTCCCGACGTGGTGCCGTTGCTGACCAGCGTGCCGCGCGGCTGCAGGGAGTCGAGCGAGGCCATCAGCGTGTCCTTGCCGACCGAGTCGTAGACCACGGGCACGCCGCGGCCATCGGTGAGCTCGCGCACGCGCTTGGCGATGTCCTCGCGGCTGGTCACGATGGTGTGCGTGCAGCCGTTGGCGCGGGCAATCTCTGCCTTCTCGTCGGTGCTGACCGTGCCGATCATCGTGACCCCGATCGCACGCGCCCACTGGCAGGCGATCAGCCCGACGCCGCCGGCTGCTGCGTGGTACAGGATGGTTTCGCCGCCCTTGAGCGGATAGACCTGGCGGAACAGGTATTGCGCCGTCAGTCCCTTCATCATCAGCGTCGAGGCGGCACGGTCGCTGACGCCCGCAGGCAGCGGAATCAGCACCTCGGCCGGCATCACGCGCACCTCGGCATAGGCGCCCTGCGGGCCGAGCAGGTAGCCGACGCGGTCGCCCACCTTGATGTCGGTGACGCCTGCACCCACCGCCTCGACCACGCCCACCGCATCCGAGCCCAAGCCGTTGGGCAAGGGCAGCGGATAGCGGCCGGTGCGGAAATAGATGTCGATGAAATTGACGGCGATGTAGGTGTGTCGAACGCGCGCTTGGCCGGGCCCCGGATCGCCGACGTCAACGGTTTCGAGGCGGAGCACTTCCGGCCCACCGGTCTCGTGGAAGCGAATGGCTTGTGTCATGGCATCAGGCCGCTTTGCGCAGGAAGCCCTGCAATCCCGGCCTGGCATTGGGCGCGAAGCCGTTCTGCGCCAGCGTCTCTTCGATGCTGTCGTAGAACACGCCGATCTTGCAGATCTCGCGCGCCTCCTTCCCGCTGGCGACCTCG
>VBCQ01000192.1:0-3772 GCA_005882155.1 Betaproteobacteria bacterium | reverse complement strand
AGCACGGCATTGTCCGGCATGGCACGCAGGAAGTTCGCGAGGTTGTAGATGTTCGGCTGGTCCATGCCGCCGCCGATCGCCACCCAGTTGCACACCAACGGCCCCTTGTAGACGCCACGGCGGATCATCCGCTCGACGGTCTCGAAGCTGTTGATGTTGTAGAACTGGAACGCGCTCTGGATGCCGGCCGCGCTCAGCCGGCGCACATGTTCCTCGGCCCAGCCGGGGCCCGACGGAACGACCATCTCGCGATAGGCGCTGTAGGTCTGTGGGTCGGCCAACGAGGTCCCGGCGTAGTCGGCGACGTCCATGTGCTCGAACACATTCATCTGCGTGGTGTTGACCGTGACCGTGACCTGGTCGGGCTTCGGATCGAGCTCGGCCAGCATGTGACGTGTGTCGTCGGACAGCCACTTGGCCGCAGCGCCGTCGGTCTCGGGGGCCGATGAGCTCGTTGAACTTGGACAGGCGCTTGCTGCCCTTGCCGTCGAGCTCGCGCACATGCAGGTGCAGCACCGTGGCGCCGGCGTTGTAGCAGTCCACCGCCTTTTGCACCTGCTCCTGCATCGTGAGCGGAATGTCCTCGGGGAAGTCCGACGGGATCCATTCGGGGCCGTAAGGTGCGGCCGTGATGACGAGCTTGTCCTGGTTCTCGGGAAAGAGTGAGCCGTCGAGGAAGTTCATGGGTTTGCTTTCGGTGTTCAGTGATCAGCGGGGATTCAGAAGGGCTTGTCGCCGACGATTCCGGCGCGCTCCATCTTTCGATGGCAAGGCGGGTAGTCCATCACCGCGTAGTGCTGGGTGCTGCGGTTGTCCCACATCGCCACGCTGCCGGGCTTCCAGCGCCAGCGCACCTGGTACTCGGGGATCTGCGCCTGGCTGATGAGGTACTGCAGCAGCTGCGAGCTGCCTTGCGAGAAGTCCTGGCCGACGCGCACGTTGGCCGTCGTGTGGAAGTTGGTGAAGTGGGTGGTGAAGCTGTTGACGAACAGGACCTTTTCGCCCGTCTCCGGATGCGTGCGCACCACCGGATGCTCGGCGTCGGGGAACTGCGCCTTCAGCGCGAGGCGCTTGTCGATCGGCATGGCCGCGCCGAAGGTGGCCTCGATGCTGTGGCGCGCGCGCAGGCCGGCGATCTGCGTCTTGACCTGCTCGGGCAGGCGCTCGTAGGCCAGGACCATGTTGACCCACATCGTGTCGCCTCCCACCGGCGGGCACTCGACGCAGCGCAGCACGCAGCCGAACGAAGGCGTCTCGCGCCAGGTGCCGTCGGTGTGCCAGGCGTTCTCGTAGCGGTCGTTGGGCTGGTCGGGCGACTTGTAGATGCGCACGAGGCCCGGATGCTCGGGGTCGCTGCCGGCCACCGGGTGGTCTTCCAGCTCACCGAAGTGGCGGGCGAAGGCGACGTGCTCGGCACGCGTGATGTCCTGGTCGCGAAAGAACAGCACCCGGTGCTTGAGAAGGAGCGCGCGGATCTCGGCCGTCAAGCCGGCATCGCGCGAGGCCGCGCCGAGGTTCACGTTGATGAGCTCGGCGCCGATCGCACAGGTCAGCGGCTCGACCTTGATCGAGTCGGGCAGCGAGGCGGCGCGCACGATGGCGGGCGATGCGGGGGTGTCGATGGTCATGTCTTGTCTCCGAAGCGGCCGTCGAGTGGCAGCCGTCTTGAAGGCAAGATTAGGCGTCACGCGCCTGCGCTGCCCCCCCATCGCAGAGGGGGGTCGCGTCACACACGCGGCATGCCGCTTGGGCTTGGATGCGCGCTCTTACAGCGCGCGGCCGAGTGCGGGCGCGATCAGGCCAGCGCGTCGGCGTCGCAGTGCACGAACCTCACGCTTTTCAATGCGGGGAAATTTCTCCGCGAGCGGCAGCTTTAGAGCTCCGCGCACGGCCCGGCGTCCGATGCCCGCATCCGCAGGTCATCGAGCGCCGAGCCGGTGGGCTGCGAGTTCCTTCAACTGATGCTCGAGGTAGGCCAGCCGCCGCAGGACCTGGGCCGAGCAACTGGAAGCTACACAACGCGCTGGCGCTGTTCAATCCTGCGCCGGTGACCTGAGCCCTGAGCCCGCGGCACGGGCGCTCAGTCGTCCTTCTTAATCGTCAGCTCGTTGTTGACGCTGCGCACATTCTTGGTCTTGCTGGCGATCGCTACGGCCTTGTCGATTTCTTCCTGGCTTCTGGCCGTTCCGCTCAGCGTCACGACGCCGTTGGCGTCAGTGTCGACGTGGATCTTCGCGAGGCTGCCGAGGTGCTCGGCCGCGAGCTTCGTCTTCACGGCCGTCGTGGTCGCCGAGTCCTTGATGAACGCCTTGGGATGCGCGCGATCCTTGTCCTGGTCGTCGGCGGCATGGCCGATCAGGGGGGTCAGGAATGCACAAGTGATGAGACCGGTGATGGCGAGTCTTGCTTTCATAGATTTCCTTTGAAGCCGTTCAGCCCGAAAGGGGCAGTCGCCACCTTGGCATCGATGCCGGCACCGGTCAGTAGGCAGCGAGCGCCTGCGGCCGTAGGACATCGCCTCATCGACGACGGTCATCGATGGCTTCTGGGTTCGTCACCCGCCGTTCGCGAAGCTCGATCGAATTCACCAAAGCGCTACCTTTGCCAGCCACCAAGCGCGGCGTGAATGCCTGCTCTGCAGTCAGGGACTGGCGACAGCGGTCACTCGATGAGGTCGACCAGAGATTGCGGCACCGTGAGGCCGCGGGCCTTGCGGGCTAAGGCAACTCAAGACAAGCTCACGAGCTAGGCGCGAGCGCCGCTTTCCGTTGGGCCCTCGGGGACCATCTGTCGCCGCGCCTGTTTGAGCAGATTCGTGGGCACATCGAGGACTGCGTGGCACCAGTCCTGATTGACTGAGCGTGCGACGCGGATAGAGCGCGGCGCGGCCCCAAGCAACATGAGAGGAGCAAGCACATGTGTCATACCGGAAATTCAGGTTCATATCGGGGCTCCCGATCTCGTCTTGTTCTTCTGCTCTCGCAGTGCGCTGTAACAGTGGCAGTCTGGTTGCTCTTCGCGGCGCCATTGCTTGTCACCGGTTGCAGTTCCATCCCGGCAGACTCAGGTGGCCTTGGGCAGCCCTCTGGGCTCGAGAAGATCCGGCACGTCATCGTGATCTATCAAGAGAATTGGAGCTTCGACGGCCTGTACGGCAAGTTCCCCGGGGCCGAGGGCTTGGCGAACGCGGGCGAGCGCGTGACCCAGATGAAGAAGGAAGGGACGCCCTACACGACACTTCCGCAGCCGCTCGATACGTCGAAGACGCCCCCAGCCCCGGACGCCCGGTTCCCGCCTGACTTGCCGGCCGCTCCCTATGACGCGGCCCGCTATGTTCCGCCTGACCGCAAGACGGGCGACATCGTGAATCGCGCCTTTCAGGAACGGCGTCAGATCAACGGTGGCCGCATGGACGGGTTCGTGGCCTGGAGCGAGAACGGCGGGCTTGCGATGAGTTACTACGACGCCACTGATCTGCCCGTTGGCCGCCTGGCGCAGCAGTACACGCTGGCTGATCACTTCTTCCACTCGGCTTTTGACGGCTCGCTCTTCAACCACTTTTGGTTGATCTGTGCGTGCACGCCCGTCTGGCCCAGCGCGCCAGCCAATCTGCGAATCCAACTCGATGCACAGGGTGACGTTGTCAGGCATGGGTCGGTCACACCGGACGGCTACGTCGTCCATACGGTCTATCCGGCGAATCCGCCGTATCCCGCGACCATCCGGGATCCGTCCCAGCTGATGCCGCTCCTGACCATGCCGACAATCGGCG
>VBCQ01000191.1 GCA_005882155.1 Betaproteobacteria bacterium | reverse complement strand
GCTGATGGCCGACGACCGCGAGGCCGCGCACTTCTTCGGTGTGGCCGGTCGCGTCGGTGATGATCCAGTGGCGCGCGATCAGCTGCGCCGTCACGTCGCCGGTATTGCGAATCGTCACCGTGTAGGCGTAGGCATACTTGCCTGCATCGGGCTGCGACTGCTCGGGCAACGGCCGAACCGCGACAGTGCAGGTGAATTCGGGTTTCGACGAGTTGGCCATCGCGCGCATTCTAGGAGGGTGCCTGGACGGGCTCCTAGAATCCCCACATGACTTCGACCTATCGCATCGCGCCCAGCATCCTGTCGGCCGACTTCGCGCGCCTCGGCGAGGAAGTGAAGAGCGTCATCGCCGCCGGCGCCGACTGGATTCATTTCGATGTGATGGACAACCACTACGTGCCGAACCTCACCTTCGGGCCGATGGTCTGCGAGGCCTTGCGCAAGCACGCCGTAAAGGCCGACGGCACGAAGGTGCCGATCGATGTGCACCTGATGGTCCAGCCGGTCGATGCGCTGGCGCAGGCGTTCTGCAAGGCCGGCGCCGACCGGGTGAGCTTTCATCCCGATGCGTCGACGCATGTCGACCGCACGCTGCAGTTGATCCAGGCCGAAGGCTGCCAGGCCGGACTCGTGTTCAACCCAGCGACGCCGCTCGACGTGCTCGAATGGGTCATCGACCGCGTCGACCTGGTGCTGATCATGAGCGTGAACCCCGGGTTCGGCGGGCAGAGCTTCATCCCTTCGGCCTTGGGCAAGCTCGAAAAGGCGCGTCGCATCATCGAAGCGAGCGGCCGCGACATCCGCCTCGAGGTCGACGGCGGCATCAAGGTCGACAACATCCGCGAAGTCGCGAAGGCGGGCGCCGACACCTTCGTCGCCGGCAGCGCGATCTTCGGCAAGTCCGACTACGCGAGCGTCATCGCCGCGATGCGCGCCGAGCTCGCTCGCGCCTGAGGCCGCCCGCTGGGCCGCCACGTCGGCGTCGTGGTTTGAACCAAGCGCCCCGGCGCGGAATCTACAGAGTGTTAGGCCGCAATGGCGAATGCCATTGCAAAACCTCAATGCAGTCATGAGGGGTAGCCATGCGCACATTCATTGCTTCGATATTGATCGTCCTGATCTCGGGCTGCGCGACGCAAGCCGATCGCACGGCGCAGGTCCAGCGTGAGGTCGACGAGATGATCGCGACCTATGGTCCGGCTTGCGACAAGCTCGGGTACAAGAGCGCGACCGACCCGTGGCGCGATTGCGTGCTGCGCCTGAACGCGAGAGACAATCTGGCGCGCTACAGCACGACGCCGACAACGACGTGGAGAACAAGGCGAGGTTGGCATTCGTGATCGTGGTCGTCGTGGCCACCGGCATTGGCGCGGCATGGTGGCTTGCCGATGCCGCCCGCCATGCGACCTACCAGATCGACACCCACGACAGCGTGTCGGGCCTGATCGCCGATGCGCCGGTCGAATTCCATGGCGTCGAAGTCGGCAAGGTGACGCGCGTCGAGCTGATCGACCCGCACTCGGTCAGCATCTTGCTGAGCCTGCGCAAAGAGGCGCCGGTGACGATGGCCACCGTCGCCACGATCACGGCGCGCGGCCTCGCGACGCGGGGCTTCACCGGCTATGTCGTCGTCTCGCTGGAGGATGTCGGAACCGATCCTCGGCCGATGGCGACGCCCGCCGGTGAGCCGTTTCCGGTGATCCCCACGGCGCCCTCGCGCTCGGTCAACCTCGACACGGCGATCAGCCAGGTCAACGAGAACGTCCAGGCGATGACCGAGTTGCTGCAGTCGGTGCTCGACCAGAAGACCATCGCGTCGCTGAAGGACTCGGTCGACAGCCTGCAGCAGGTCACTCGAACGCTGGCCGCGAACAATCGCCAACTCGACTCGATCATCGTCAACACCGATCGCGCAAGCCGGCAGCTCAAGCCGCTGCTCGCGTCGAGCAACGACACGGTCAAGGCCTTGCAGACGCAGGTCTTGCCCGAGGCCTACAAGACACTCGCCAACATGGAGCGGCTGTCGAACTCGCTCAATGCGGCGGCGACGAAGATCAGTCGCGACCCAGCCATCCTCGTTCGCGGCAGCACTGCGCCACCGGGGCCGGGCGAATCGAAATGAACCGTGCCGGGCGCAGGCCGATCGTCAACGCGATCTTTCTGATGCTCGCGATACCGCTGTTGTCGAACTGCGCGCTGATGTCGCCGCCGAAGACCGAGCCGAAGAAAGAGGTGCTCAGCAAGCTGCCGCCCGAGCTGCCTCAGCAGAAGTCGCAGGCGGCCAGCGTGCTGGTGTTTCCGCCCGAGACGCAAGCGATCTATGACACGACGCAGATCGCCTACGCGATCGAGCCCTATCAAGTGGCGTACTTCAGCCAGCACGAATGGGGCGAGACGCCGTCGCAGATGCTGCAGCCCTTGCTGGTTCGAACCCTGCAGAACACCCATCGCTTCAACGCGGTGCTGACGCCGCCCCATGCGGGGCGCACCACCTACGCGCTGCGAACCGAAATCGTCGAGCTGCTGCAGGACTTCCGCTCGCAGCCTGCGACCGTGCAGCTGACGCTGCGAATCCGCTTGAGCGATGACGCAGCGAATCGGCTCATCGCGACGCGCGACATCTCGCTGCGCGAGCCGATGCTGCAAAAGACACCCGAAGCCGGTGTCGCTGCCGCCAACGAAGCGACCGCGAAGGCCTTGCTCGAAGTGGCCCGCTTCGTGCTCGACAAGACGTCCTGAGCTTGCTTAGAGGGGGTGTAGACAAAACAAATGACCGGGGTCTTGGACGCGTGCGCAAGGCTAGATTCGAAATCGCTTCACCCCGTCAATGAGGCGCAGGACGTTGAAATTGATCAGCAGGCCGATCTGCGCGCGCGACACGTTCAATCATCTTCTCCGTGTTCTCTGTGCCTCAGTGTCCTCTGTGTCAAAGAAAACCCCAT
>VBCQ01000190.1 GCA_005882155.1 Betaproteobacteria bacterium | reverse complement strand
CGTCACGTTGATCGTGATCGCGTTCGGCGTGGCATCAAACGCGCCGGCGCTGTCCTGCACCGAGAAGCTGAAGCTCGCGTAGCCGTTGCCGCTGGCATCGGCCGCCGGCGCGAAGACGAGGCCGGCGATGTCGGATGCAGCGACGACCTGGCCGGCTGCGACTGCGACGCCGTTGAGCGTCAATGCGCCTGCGCCAGGCAATGAGTCGATGCGAACCGCGGCAAGCGACTGACCCGCATCGGCATCAGCGAAGCCGAAGTCCGCAGCGCTGAAGGTCTTGCTCGTGTCTTCGGAAATCGTGACGGTCGCGTCCGCGCCGGCGGGTGGCGTGTTGGCGCCGACGTTGACGCTGAGCGTGCCGATGGCCGAGCCGCCATGGCCGTCGCTGAGCGTGTAGCTGATCGATGCTGCACCGCTGAAGTTCGCGGCCGGCGTGAAGTTCAGCGTGCCGTCGGGGTTGACGCTGACGCTGCCTTGCGCAGCGTTGACGCTCGCGCCGCTCACGCTGAGCGCATCGCCGTCAACATCGCTGTCGTTCGCCAGCACGCTGATGTTGACGGCGGTATTGATCGGCGTCGACGTGCTGTCGGCCAGCGCGACCGGTGCGTCATTGACCGGCGTCACATCGAGCGTCAATGTGTTGGGCGATGCGGCGAAGGCGCCGGCGCTGTCTTGCACGCTGAAGCTCAGCGACGCGTACGGCGCGCCGTTGCCATCGGCGAGCGGCACAAACATCAGCTTGCCCAAAGCGATGTCAGCGGCCGAGATCACGACGCCGGCCGACACCGGCGTGCCGTTGAGCTGCAGTGTACCGACGAGCGGCAAGCTGTCGATGCGAACGTTGGCGAAGGTCTGCCCCGCGTCGGCGTCGGCGAAGCCGAAGTCCGCCGCGTCGAGCGTGTAGCTCGTGTCTTCGGCCAGCGAGCCGGAACTGTCGGTGCCGGTCGGCGACGTGTTGTTGCCGACATTGACCGTCACGCTCGCCGTCGAGCTCGCGCCGTGCGAATCGACGACGCTGTAGTTGATCTGTGCGCTGCCGCTGAAGTCCGCCGCCGGCGTGAAGCTGATCGTGCCGTTGGCATTGACCGTCACGCTGCCTTGTGCGGGGTTGACGAGTGCCGCGCTCGCAAGCGTCAACGCGTCGCCCTCGACATCGGAATCGTTGGCCAGCACGGCGATGCTGACGGGGGTGTTGATCGGCGTCGACGCGAGGTCGTTGATCGCGAGCGGCGCATCGTTGACCGCGGACACGCTCAAGCTCAGCGTTGCGCTCGACATCAGCAGGCCGTCGGTCACGGTGTAAGTCGCGACCGGCACGGGTCCGTTGTAGTTTGCCGCGGGCGTGAATTGATAGCTGCCGTCGGCGTTGATCAGCAGCGTGCCGATGCCGGGCAGGTCGGCAGTGGTGCCCGCGGCGTGGCTGGCGCCGGCGACGCTGAAGCTCGTGACGCTCAGCGCGGGGCCGTCGACATCGACGTCGTTGACGATGACGTTGCCCGAGAGTGGAGTGTCTTCGACGACGCTCGCGGCATCGGCCACGCCGATCGGTGCATCGTTGACCGCGATGACGTTGAAGCTCACGCTGGTCGAGCCCGACACGGCACCCGCGTCGTCGGTCACGGTGAACGTGATGGCGGTGCTGCCGTTGAAATCGGGCCCGGGCTTGAACAGCAGGTTGCCGGCTTGTGCCGGTGTCAGCGCTTGGCCGACGACGACCGGCGTGACGCCATCGGCGAGCAGCAACTGGCTGCCGGCGGGGATCGTGGTGACGGTGACGGCGACGATGCTGCCGTCGGGATCGTGACCGGCCAGCGTGACTGGGAGCGTCGAGTCCTCGAGTCCGCTGACCGCAACGGCCGTGCCGCTCGGCGCGATGTTGACGACGCCGGGCGCGGCCGGCGGGTTGAGATTTTCCGGCGCGCCGAGGTTGTTGTTGAAGGCCGCGGCAATAGGGCCATTGAGCGCCGGCGAACTCTGCGTCAACGCAGCGCTGTTGATGGATTCGACGACGCGGTCGACGCGAAGTCCCGGTGTCAAGTCACCCGCGCCGTCGCCGCCCAACACGGCGGCAGGCGCATCGCTTGGGTTGCTTTCATTCAGGCCGGTGATCACACGGTCGACATCGTTCGGCGATGTCGTCGCGACGCCGGTGCCGCGCTCGGGTGCGAGTTCGACGATGCCGTCCTGCGTCGTGAGGATCACATCACCGCGATTGACGATGTCGCCGACTTTCAGCGCATGCATCTTGCCGCCGGCACCTCGAATCAGTGCGGAGCCCCACAAGGCAGTGACTCTTCCGTGCGTGGTTTGCAAAAGCGTGGGCATGGAAAACCTTGTGAGTTAAATCGCCCGTCGACTACGCGGGCGCGACGGATTCGAGAATAACGTTTGGACACATTTCTTATGCAGACCAACGCCGTGCGATTTCGTGAACTCAATCACCGAAACATCGCGCGTGTGCATCGATAAGGAAATCGTTGGCATGCGGCCTTGGCGCGTTGAAGGGCGCAAGGCGCGATCACCCGTATCGCAGTTGTCGGCCGCGTCGAAAGGAACTTGAGAGGAAACTTTCAGCGCTCGCGAAGTGCGTACGCCTTGGCTTTCAGTACCGGCTTCAGCAGATAGGCCATCACGGTCTTGCGGCCGGTCAGCACGTCGACTTCGGCGGTCATGCCGGGGATGACCGGCATCTTTTCGCTGAAGCGCGTTTGCGACGTGCGAACGCGCACGAGATAGAAGGCGTTGCCGCGTTCGTCGACGACGGTGTCGGGACTGATGTTCTCGACCTTGGCGGCGAGGCCGCCGTAGATCGAGAAATCGTAGGCGGTGAACTTCACCGTCGCGTCCTGACCGGGGCGGATGAACGCGATGTCCTTCGGCTGCACCTTGGCCTCGAGCACGAGGTTGTCGTCGAGCGGAACGATCTCGACGATGTCCTTGCCCGGCTGCACGACGCCGCCGACCGTGTTGGCGAGCAGGCGCTGCACGCGGCCGCGCACGGGGCTTTTCACCTGCGATTTGTCGACGCGATCGGCGAGCGCCACCGCGCCTTCGTTGAGCGCGTTGAGCTTGCCCATCACGTCGGCCATGTCCTTGCGCGCCTCGTTGCGGAAGGTCAGCTCGGTCTCCTGGATCTTGCGCTGCGCTTCGCCGATGGCGGCCTGCACGCGCGCGATCTGCGCACCCGCCTGCTCGGACTCGCCGCGGCTCTTCGACACCTCGCGCTCGAGCCGAAGGATGTCGACTTCGGACACGGCGCCGCTGGCCAGCAAGGGCTTGGTCTTCGCCAGTTCCTGCTGCTGCTGGTTGATCGCGACCAGCGTGTTCAGCTCCGACAGACGCGTTTCATACAAGCGCCGCTCTTCGTCGACGATACGTTTCTGCTCGGCGTCGTTGCCGTTGCGCAGAGCCGGTGGCGAAAAAGCCGAGCCTTCGGCGAGAGCGCGCAAGCGTGCCTGCTTGGCCAGCAGCGCGAAGCCCTGCGCAGCGCTTTCGCGAACGCCCGACGTGGCGGGCGTCTCGTCGATCTTCAACAACATCTGGACGGCTTCGACGACCTGGCCTTCCTGCACCAGGATCTCCGAGACGACACCGCCGTCGAGCGACTGCACGACCTGCAATTGCTTGGACGGAATCACCCTGCCGTCGCCGCGTGTGACTTCCTCGACATGCGCGAGCGACGCCCAGACGATCAGCAGCAGCACGATGACGACCGCGGCGCGAACGATCCGCTGCGCGCGCTGTGTCTTGCCGCGCGACATCACTTCGTCGACCTCTTGCTCGAAGGCGCGAAAACCGGCGCGATTGGCTTCATCGTCGGCCACGGCGGGGCCGAGCAGACGTTGGGCAATTGGTGTGCTCGTCGTCATGCCGCGCGCGCTATCCGGCCATTGGCCAGCGCTTCCATGATCCGATCGCGCGGACCGTCGGCGACGATCTTGCCGCCGTCGACGACGATCACCCGCGTCACCATCGCGAGCATCGACGTGCGGTGCGTCACCAGCACGACGGTCTTGTTCTGCGCGAAGGCGGCGACCCTCGCGGTGATCTGCGATTCGCTGGTGAAGTCCATCGCGCTGGTCGGCTCGTCGAGCAGCAGGATCGGTGCGTTGTGCAGCACCGCGCGCGCGAGGCCCACGCTCTGCCGCTGCCCGCCCGACAGCGACTCGCCGCGCTCGCCCACCGTCATGTCGAAGCCGCGCGGATGGCGGTTGACGAAGTCGGTCATGCCGGCCACTTCGGCCGCCGCGACGACGGCCGAATCGTCGGCATACGGCAGTCCGAACGCGATGTTCTCGCGCAGCGTGCCGTAGAAGAGCGTCACATCCTGCGAAACGTAGGCGCAGTTGCGTCGCACGTCGGCCGGGTCGAGCTGGCGCAGGTCGATGCCGTCGAGCAGCACCGCGCCGTCGGTCGGCTGATACAGCCCCATGATCAGCCGCTCGATCGTCGACTTGCCCGAGCCGACGCGGCCGATCAGCGCGACACGCTCGCCGGCGCTGATCTTGAAGCTCATGCCTTCGATCGCCGAGTCCTGCCGATTCGGATACGCGAACTTGACGTTGCGAAACTCGATGTCGCCGCGCAACTGCGCTCGATGCACGAAGTTGTCGCCGACCGGCCGCTCGACCGGCTTGTCCATGATCTTGTTGAGCGACTCGAGCGCGGTGCGCGCGCCCTGGTACTGCATCAGCAGGCCGACGATCTGCCCGGCCGGCGACAGCGCGCGCGACGACAGCATGCTGACGGCGATCAGCGCGCCCATCGTCAGCTCTTTCTGGCTGATGAGGTAGACGCCGATGACGATCAAGGTCACCGAGACGAGCTGCGTCAGCGTGTTCGTGCTGTACATCGCCGACGACGACAGCGCGCGCATCTTGACGTTGGTTCGTGCGAGGAAGGCATTGGTGCGCTCCCACTTGGCCTGCACGACGCCCTCGGCGCCCTGCGACTTGATCGTCTCGATCGCGCCCAAGCTCTCGACCAGCGTCGCGTTGCGCAGCGCGCTCGCCTTGTAGGTCGTCTGCGACAGGTCGTGCAGGCGCTGCTGCAGCACATAGCCGACAACGAGGATGACGCCGAAGGCGAGCAGCACCGGCAGCGCGAGCCACGGCGAGATCCACGCCATCACGCCGATGAACAACAGCGCAAACGGCAGGTCGATCAGCGCGGTGACAGTGCTCGATGCGATGAAGTCGCGCACCTGCTCGAAGCCGCGCAGGTTGGCGGCGAACGAGCCGACCGACTCG